>QGUX01000213.1 GCA_003242275.1 Pseudomonadota bacterium
CGTGCCCCGGCCGCCGCTTGACCGGAACGAAAGCATGCGCCTCGGCGGCGGCGGCGGCGGCATCGCCGGCCTGTCGGCCGCCCTGCACCTGGCCGAACGCGGCTACAAGGTGACCCTGCTGGAGGCCGAGCATGTGGGCTGGGGCGCCTCGGGCCGCAGCGGCGCCCAGGCCATCTTCGGCGTGGCCGCGCCGCAGGAGAAGCTCGACCGGCTGGTCGGCCCGGCGGACGCGCGCTGCATCTGGGACATGTCCATCGAGGCCCTGTCGCTGCTGCGCGGGCTGATCGCGCGCCACGGCATCGACTGCGACTACGTGGCCGGGCAGATGCACGTGGCCATCAAGCCGCGCCAGCGCCGCGAACTCGCGGAATGGTACGAGTCGCTGCGCAACGACTTTGGCTACCACAGCGTGTCGCTGCTCGATGCGGAAGCGACGCGCCGGCTGGTCGCCAGCGAGCGCTACATCACCGGCCTGCACGATTCCAACAGCGGCCACATCCACCCGCTCAAGTACGTGCGGGGACTGGCGGCCGCGGCGCAACGCGCCGGCGTCACGCTGCACGAGGGAAGCCGCGTGCTGCGCCACGTGCGCCGCGACGGCGCGCTGCGCCTCCTCACCGCCGATGGCGAGCTCGCCTGCCGGCAGGTCGTGTTCGCCGGCAATGCCTGGCTGGCGGGCACCGCGCCGGCGCTGTACCGGCGCATCATGCCGGTGAGCACCTACATCGTGGCCACCGAGCCGCTGGGCGAGGCCACCGCGCGCGCGCTGCTGCCCGAGAACACCGCCATCACCGACATCAACTGGATCCTCGACTACTTCCGCCGCAGCGCCGATCATCGCCTGCTGTTCGGCGGCCGCGTCAGCTACTGGGCGCTGGATGCGGCGTTCAACTCCGCCCGCGCCACGCGCCGGCGCATGCTGCGCGTGTTCCCGCAGCTCAAGGACGCGAGGATCGAGTACGCCTGGGGCGGCTACGTGGACATCACGCTGAACCGCGCGCCGGACTTCGGCCGGCTCGAGCCCGATGTCTACTACCTGCAGGGATTCTCGGGCCACGGCATCGCACTCACCGGCCTGGCCGGCAAGCTGGTGGCCGAGGCCATCGCCGGCGAGGCCGAGCGCTTCGACGTGTTCGCGCGCATCCCGCACCGGCCCTTCCCGGGCGGGCCACTGCTGCGCCGGCCGGCACTGGTACTGGCGATGCTCTATTACCGGCTGCGCGACCTGCTGTAGCCCGGTTCGCCCGGCTTCCGTGACGTGCCGGCCAGGGGTTCCGTTCCACTGCGTCCCGCACCCTCGCCGGCACCCTCGCCCAGTACTTCCTCGAGCAGCGCCGCCAGCCTCACCGCGGCGAGCTTGATGCGCTCCTCGGCCAGCCGGCGATGCGCATCCAAATAGTCCGGCCCGAGCACGTGATCCTCGGGATACAGCCGCTCCGAGTCCACCAGGGCGCACGATTCACGCGCCCACATCATCGGCGCGCGCTCGTCCACCGGACCGGCCGCGGGGGGCAGCGCCTCGCGCAGCCGGCGCACATACTGCACGCGCGTCAGCCCCGCGGACGAGAGCACGTGCGAGTCCCACACCGTGTGCAGGTTGGTGCCCACGGGTTCGCCGCGCCGGCCCTCGCCGCCGCGCCGCAGGCTGACCTGGTACTGGTTGCCGCCGCGGTCCTCGCGGCTGCCGGCATGCAGCGGCTGGTGCACGTCGCCGACCAAGTGCACGATGAACTTCAGCGCATCGCGCCGCTGGGATCGCGGCAGGGAACGGTCGGCCAGGATGCGCCGCTGCGTGTTGATGGCCGAGACGATGCAGTCCCCGCCCGGGCAGTCGCGCGCCTCGTCGAAACCGCACCCGCCGCCTTCGGCATTGATGAAGTGCCAGTTGCGCGAAATGGCGAAGCGCGCGGGATCCTCGTGGCGCAGCGCGTCGGCCCACGCCGCCACTGCGCCAAGGCTGGCCTCGCGCTCGCCCTCGAGCAGCTCCCTCACCTCGGCCCGCGCAGCCTCCGACAGCCGCCACTCGGCAAGGTCGCCGACCATGCGGTGCCCCATCTCCGACCAGGCCTGCGCCGGCCAGGCGAGCATCGCCATGCAGGCCGCGACCAGGCCGCGCAACCAGCGAACAGGACCATCCACTCGCAAGTGATCCACCTCCGCAAAGCAAGCGGCCCGCACGGTTTCCCGTGCGGGCCGCCCCGTTTCCATCGCAGCTCTTCGAAGCCCGCTTACACCACCGAGTACCCCTCGCGGGTCACCGGCAGCGTGCGGATACGATGCCCCGTCGCCGCGTACACGGCGTTGAGGATGGCCGGCACCGCCGGCGGGTAGGCCGGTTCGCCCACGCCCGTCGGGTTGTAGTTGGTCGGCATGAAGTACACATCGACCTCGGGCGTCACCGGCATGCGCGCCAGCTTGTAGGTGTCGAAGTTCTGCTCCTTCACGCGACCGTTCTCGATGTTGATCTCCTGCGACAGCGAGGAGACGGCATCGACCACGGAACCCTGCACCTGGTTCTCGGCCGCGGACGGGTTGATGATGGGCGAGCCGATGTCGCCCACCACCCAGACCTTGTGCACCTTGATCTGCTTCTGCGCGTCCACGCTCACCTCGGCGACCTCGGCGAAGTGGCCCTGGTGCGAGAAGTGGAACGACAGGCCGTGGTGGCGGCCCGGCGGCGGGTTGCCGTAATTGGAGCGCTTGACCACTTCCTTGATCGTGGCGATGGCGCGCTCGGGCAGCAGGCCACCACCCATTCCGCCCCCGAACCCGCCGGGGCCGGCAGCCGGTGCCGCCTGCTTCTGGCTGAACACGTCGATCAGGAACTCGTCGTGCCGGCGGCCCGAGGCCACCGCCACCTCGTGCAGGAAGCACTGCACCACGAAGGCGGCCGTGTTCGAGCCGGGCGCCCGATACGGACCACAGGGCACCTTCAGCGGATACAAGGTCTGCGTCAGGCGGTAGTTCGGCGTGTACTCGGCCGGGAACTCGGTGGCCGACGGCCAGCCGCCGCCCTGCACCGCGCGCGGACCGGCAGGGCCGCGTCCGCCGCCACCACCGCCGCCGACCGTCACGGGCGTGGCGAAACCGTCGGAGAAGGAGATGACATGACCGTCCCACGCCACCAGCTTGCCGTTGGCATCGAGGCCGGCGCGGAAGTTGTGGAAGCCGCCGACGCGGTAGAAGTCGTGCGTCATGTCGTCTTCGCGGGTCCACATCAGCTTCACCGGAATGCCACCGGCCTGCTTGGAGATGGCCGCGGCCTCGACCGTGTACTCGTTCATCAGGCGCCGGCCGAAGCCGCCACCGACGCGAGTCTGGTGCAGCACGGCGTTCTCGGCCGCCACGCCCACCACGCGCGCCGCCGAGGTGCGGGCGCCGTCGGGAATCTGCACCGGGGCCCAGATCTCGAGCTTGTCGCCCGCGGGATCCTTCTTGTACCAGGCCGTGGTGTTCTGCGGCTCCAGCGGCTGGTGCGAGACGAAGCCGAAGGTGTAGAAGGCCTCGACCTTCCTGGCCGCGCTGGCCAGCGCCGACTCCACGTCGCCGGACTTGCGCAGTTCCTGCGCGCCGGGCGCCTTGGCGGCTTCCTTCGCCTGCGCGGAGAACGCCGTCCAGCTGTCCTTGGAGGCCGTGCTCTCGTCCCAGGTGACCTTCAGTTTCTTCCTGGCCGAGAAGGCCGCCCAGGTGTTGTCGGCGACGATGGCCACGCCGGGCATCAGCGAGGCCGGGTTGCCGTCACCCTCGAGGATGAAGGCATCGACCACACCGGGCAGGCGGCGGATCTCGTCGAGGTTGGCCGAGGCCACCTTGCCGCCGAAGGCCGGGCACTTCTCGTACACGGCCACCTTCATGCCGGGCAGCTGCACGTCGACGCCGAACAGCGGCTGGCCGGTGACCAGCTTGAGGTTGTCGACGCCGGTGATGCGCTGGCCGACGATCTTGTAGTCCTTCGGGTCCTTGAACTTCAGCTCGTTCGCGGCCGGCACGGGCATGGCGGCGGCCTTGGTGGCGAGCTGGCCGTAGCTCATGCTGCGGCGGCTGGCGGCATGCGTGACCACGCCTTCGCTGGTGGTGATCTCGGACGCCGGCACGCCCCACTCCTGCGCGGCGGCGGCGATCAGCATCTGGCGGGCCGCGGCGCCGGCCTGGCGCATCGACTGGTAGGCGATGGGCACGGACATCGAGCCGCCCGCGAACTGGCTGGGATACAGCGCGGCGTTGATCGGCGCCTGCTCCACGATCACGTCGGCCCACTTGACGTCCAGCTCCTCGGCGATGACCTGCGGCAGGGCCGTCTTGATGCCCTGGCCGATCTCCGGGTTCTTGGAGTAGATGGTCACCTTGCCGTCGGTGCCGATCTTCACGTAGGCATCCGGACGCAGCGGTGCGGGGGCGCCGAAGCCGCCGGGCGCACCGGCCCTGGCCTCCTCGCTGCCGCCCAGCAGGCTGAAGCCGACCACCAGGCCACCGCCGGCGACGGCCGAGGCCTTCAGGAAGCCGCGGCGGGAGACGGGGCCGGCCAGCACGGCGGCGCCGGGCTGCGGGGCATCCTTCGCCAGCGCGTCAAGGAGAACGTCCGGGTAATACTCGTTCTGGGGAATCTGCTGGATTTGCGCGTTCATCAGGAAGCACTCCCGGCAAGGGCCTTGGCGGCGGACTTGATCGCCGCACGGATGCGCAGGTACGTGCCGCAGCGGCAGATGTTGCCCTGCATGTAGGCATCGATCTCTGCGTCGGAGGGATTGGGGTTCTGGCGCAGCAGCGCGGTGGCGCTCATGATCTGGCCGGACTGGCAGTAGCCGCACTGGGCCACGTCGTGCTCGATCCACGCCTTCTGCACGGCGGTCAGCGCACCGCCCTGCGCCAGGCCCTCGATCGTGGTGATCTTCTGGCCGGCGACCGCGGTGGCCGGGGTGATGCAGGAGCGGATCGGCGAACCGTTCAGGTGCACCGTGCAGGCGCCACACTGCGCCATGCCGCAACCGAACTTGGTTCCCACGAGCTTGAGCTCGTCGCGCAGCACCCACAGCAGCGGCTGGTCGTCCGCCACCTCGACGTCGTGGTCGACGCCATTAACGTTCAATTTCACTTTGGCCATGTTGCCCGTCCAGAGATTTGGTTATTGACCCCGCGTTGACCCCGCGATAACCGCCGCAGCATAGCCGCGACGTCTGCCTGCTTCAATGATGAAGGCGCACTTCGAAGGCCCGATGGATGCGCGGGTTGCCCTCGAAGTCGAATGGCAGTGTGGCATCCGAAATGTCCGATATCCGGAAACGAGAACCAATCTCATCGTCCAGCACGAAGCGTCGGGCATTGGTGGAGAACACCAGCAGCCCGTCCGGCGCCAGGATGCGCATGCACCCCTCGATCAGCCGTGCATGGTCGCGCTGCGTGTCCAGCACGCCCTGCATGCGCGCCGAGTTCGAGAAAGTGGGCGGATCGAGGAAGATCAGGTCCCACTGCGGACCGGGCTGCTGCTCCGCCAGCCAGCGCAGCACGTCCGCCTGCAGCAGGCGGTGCCGGTCGGTGGACAGCCCGTTGAGCTCGAGGTTGGCGCGCGCCCAGTCGAGGTAGGTGCGGGAGAGGTCCACGCTCAAGGACGCCGCGGCGCCACCGGCCGCGGCATGCACCGTGGCCGCGGCCGTGTAGCAGAACAGGTTCAGGAAGCGCCGGCCGGCCGCCAGCCGGCCCAGCCGCTGGCGGGTGATGCGGTGGTCGAGGAACAGGCCCGTGTCCAGGTAGGAATCCAGGTTGATGCGCAGCTTGAGCCCCGCCTCCTCGACCACGTGGAACTCGCCGTCCTCCTTCAGCCGCTGGTACTGGCCGTCCTTCTGCCGGCGGCGCGTGCGCAGGCGGATGTCCCCGAAGGGCACGCCGGTGACCTCGGGCAGCACCGACAGGGCCTCCTCGCGCCGGCGGCGGCCCCTTATACACATCTACCCCTGCCGGCAACTAGCACGGGGTATATCTGACGCGTGAGCACCAACTTTAGACAAAAAAAAAACAAACGACTCCACAATCAAA
>QGUX01000214.1 GCA_003242275.1 Pseudomonadota bacterium
TGCCGTCGTTGGTCAGTCCGAACGGCGCACCCAGGCCGCGGATGTTGGCGGCGGAGTTGCGCGGGTTCTGGGCATAGAACTGCAGCGTCGGCTGGATCTGGGTCAGGCGCGCCACGTTGAAGCTGCCCGTGTCCTCCAGCATGGAGGCGTCCACCACCGAGATGGCCACCGGCACATCCTGCAGCTCCTCCTCACGCCGGCGGGCGGTGACGGTGACCACGTCCAGCTCCTCGAGCTCGCGGACGTCCGTCGCGGCGCTGACGGCAGCGGCAACGGTCAGTGGCGCGGCATCCTGCGCCTGGGCAGCCACCAATGGCGTGCCCGCCACCAGGCCCGCCGCCACGAGATATCTCAATTCCACGCTATGCACTCCTCTGCCAGATGAATAGTTGGCATGAGAGGTTGGGACCGGGCCGGTTAGCAGGTCAGTCGCAATGCAGTTACCAACCGGTTACAAGCGGCCCCCCGGCGCTGCATGAATTCATTGCGGATGCGCAATTGCACAGGTCAGTGGGCCAGCCGGCGGGTTCACGCGCTTGCGCGCCGCCCTGCCCACGGGGGTCAGACGGGTCTACGAGGCCAGGCCCTGGGCGACGGGGCGGCCGGCCTGCGCCGCGGCCGCCGGGGCGCCCGCATCGGGCACCTTCTCGGCGCCGTCGAGGCCGGGAGTGCCGGCCGCGCGCGCGCCCTGCACCGCCAGCATCCCTGCGGCGGCCAGGGCGGCGAGCATCCCTGCGGTTTTGCGCCTCGTTTCCATGGCAGGCAAACTATGCCGCCGCCGGGGCGCCGCCCCCATGGCCGATGCGCCATCTTTCTTGTTCGGGACGCCGGAATAGCACCAGCCATGGACGCTCTGTCGGACGTGCTTCGAGCCATGCGCCTCACCGGCGGGGTATACCTGCACGGCGAGTACCGTGCCCCCTGGTGCCTGTCCATCCATGCCGACCCGAAGAGCTGCGTGACCTGGCTGGGACAGACCACGCATGTGATCCCCTACCACTACGTGCTGGAGGGACGGGTCCGGGTGCGCCTTGCGGGCGGCGAGGAGCTGGAACTGGGACCCGGCGAGACCGTGATGTTCCCGCGCAATGACCCCCACCTGATGGGCAGCCAGCTCGACGTGCCCGCGGTGGATGCCGGGGAAGTGGTGCAGATGGGCGATGCCGGCGACTGGATCCGCACCTCGTTCCACCATGCCGCCGAACAGATCGCCGCCGGCCACACCGGCTCGGAAGCGCTGATGAGCAAGCTCTCCGAGCTGCTGTTCATCGAGGCTGTGCAACGCTATGCCGAGGATCCCGCCAGCGAGCGGCGCGGCTGGCTGGCCGCTTTCGCCGACCGCCACCTCGCGCGCGCACTGGCGCTGCTGCACACGCGCATGGCCGAGCCCTGGACCGTCGAGGCGTTGGGACGCGAGGTCGGACTGTCGCGCTCCGCGCTGGCGGCGCGCTTCGTCGAGGTGCTCGGCGTGCCACCCATGCAGTACCTCGCCAACTGGCGCATCCACCGCGCCGCGCACGAACTCGCCAGCAGCGGCAAGCCCATCCCGCGCATTGCCGAGCAGGTGGGCTACGAATCCGAGGCCTCGTTCGCACGCGCCTTCCGCCGCCACATGGGCGTGCCCCCCGCGACCTGGCGCCGGCAGCGGCTGGGCTGAAGCATGCAGTACCGGCACGTCTTCCACGCCGGCAACTTCGCCGACGTGCACAAGCACATCGCGCTGCTGGATCTGCTCGCCGCGCTGAAGCAGAAGGCCAAGGGTTTCCTCTACCTGGACACGCATGCCGGTGAAGGCCTGTACGACCTTGCCGGCCGCGACGCGCGGCACAGCGGCGAGAGCGGGGAAGGCATCGCGCGGCTGGAGGCAGCCGCCACCGCCTCCGGTGAACCATTGCCGGAAGCCATCAGCCGCTACCTCGAAGCCCTGCGCGCCTTCCGGCAGGCGCAGGGCGCACCAGGCCTGTATCCGGGCTCACCCCTGCTCGCCGCGGCCGCGTTGCGTGATGTCGACAGCGCCGTCTGCGTCGAATCGCAGGCGCCGGCCGCGCGCGCATTGCAGCGCGCGCTGGAGAAGACCGGCGCCACCCGCCACGTGCGCGTGGTGCATGGCGATGGTTACCGCGAACTGAAGTCGGGACTGCCCCCACCCACGCGCCGCGGCCTGATCCTCATTGATCCTCCTTACGAGACCGATGAAGAGAAGCCGCTCGGCCTGGCGCTGCAGGATGGGCTGGCGCGATTCGGGACCGGCGTATTCGCCGTGTGGTATCCCATCAAGCGCCGCCAGGACGGCGAGCAGTGGCTGGCGCGTGTCACGCGCGGCATCAAGAGGCCCACGCTCATCGCCGAGTTCTGCCTGAACCAGCCCGACCACGCGGCGGGACTGAATGGCTCGGGCATGCTGGTCGTCAATCCGCCGTGGCAGTTCGATGACCGGCTGGCCCAGTGGCAACCGGCGCTGGAACGGTTGCTCGGCGCCCGGGGCGGCAGCCGTGTGCGCTGGCTGGTGACGGAGAAGCCGGGCGCCTAGTCCTGCGGTGTGGCCGGCTTCGGCGTACGTCGCGGCAACGGGCCGCGGCTAGCGCATGCGCGAGATCGCGTCAGCCAGCCCGATGCGGTCCTCCGCCGCCAGGCCCTCGAGCAGGCGGATGTGGTCGGTGGGAAAGCTCGGTCGCGTGCCTTCGATGGCATCGTTCAGCATGCGCAGCAGGTAGCCGTAATGCTGGCCGGCCACGCGCGGCACGAGGCTGGCGGCATCGCCCTGGCCGCCGCCGCCATGGCAGGCGGCGCAGCGCGCCGCGAACAGCGCATTGCCCCGCTGCACCAGGTCGCCGCGGCCCGTGCCGGAGCCCTCGCCGCGCGGCAGCGATTCGATGTATCCCGCGACATCGGCCATGGCCTGGGCATCGGCCAGCACATGCACGTCCGCATAGTGCTGCATGCGCGGATCCCAGCGGCGGGCATGCCGGTAGTCGGCGAGCTGGCGGATGGTCACCGGCCGATGCTGGCCTGCGACCACGGGCACGGTGCCGTCGCGGTTGCCCATGCCGCTGTCGCGATGGCAGCCGGCGCAGGTGACGTAGAGCTTCTGGCCATTGGCCAGATCCGGCGTGCGCGTCATCGCCGTCTCGAAATCCTGCTGCGCGGCCGCCGCGGCCCGGGCGGAAGGCGCGAGCGCGACGGCCACGGCGGCCGCCACCAGCGGCAACGCGATCAGCCAGGGCAGGAACTCGCGGCGCAGGGCCATCAGCGCACCGCGCGGCGCAGCCGCAACAGCAACCCGGCCAGCGAGGCCACCTGCCCCAGCGCCTTCGGCCGGCGGCGGTGCGCGCGCGCCATCAGCCACGCGGCCAGCCCGGCCAGCAGCAGGTAGCCCACGGCCACGCCGGCGGCGGCGAGCGCCGGATGCGTGTCGGCAAACGCGAGGATCACGGCCACGCCGGCGAACACGATGGCCAGCACGATGAACAGCAGCGCCGCGCAGGCGCCGGCCACCACCACGATGCGCCGGCGGACCTCGGCCTCGGCCGAGTGGCGCGCACCCTCGATCTTGCCGACGCCGAAGTTCACGGCGTCCTGCTTCAGGCGAGCCAGCGAATCGGCGAGGTTGCGAGCCGCCTGCGCAACGTCCGGTTCGCCGGCCACTTCAGAAGTCCCTTTCGCGCCTTGTCAGCAGTGCGCCGAGCAGCAGCCCCGCGGCGGCGGCGATGCCGATTGCGGTCCAGGGATTGCTGCGCACGTAGCGGTCGGCGCTGTCGGCCGCCGCCTGGGCGCGGGCGTTCAGGTCGCTGCTGACCTCCAGGATGCGCGCCTTCGCGGCGCGCAGGGTTTCCTCGGCGCGCGCGCGCACCTCGGTCACCTTCTCGCCGGCCATGCCGGCAGTGGCGCGCAGCAGTTCCTCGGCATCGCGCACCACCTGTCGCAGGTCTTCCAGCAGTTTCTCGGTCGTGACTTCAGCCATGGCAGACTCCTGATGTCCAAAGTCCTCGTGCGAAACTCAGTCCTGGCAGCGCCAGGCCACGAACTCCCCGAGGCTGATGCGCCCATCCCTGTTCTGGTCGATCTCTTCGAAGCCGATCCGCAGTTCCGTCGAGGACATGCCGGCGCCGAGGTTCTCCATCAGCTCGGTGAACTCGGCGAAGTCGATCGAGCCGTCCTGGTCATGGTCCACGGACTCGAAATCCTCGCGGACTTCCTCCAGGCGCTCCTGCGGGACATTCAGCGGACTGTAGCGGGACATGGGCGCCCTCCGGGTTGCTGGAAGCCAGTATGCGTCAGCCCCGGTGCCGGCGCCATCGGGGCTTGTCCCTACGCGCGCCGGCGCCCGGCCTACCCGCCCCGCCGCCCCAGGACCTCCATGCGCCGGAGCCAGCGGCGCCGGTTGGTTTCGCTCTCGACCATGCCCACCACGCTGGTGCGCACCGGCCGGATGCCGCAGAACGCGAGGACGTTGCGCGCGAGGCTCCTGACGCTGTGCGAGCGGTAGGACCAGCGGTAGAACAGCGCCGGCATGCCCATGGTGACCACGATGCGCGCACTGCGTCCGGCCAGCAGCTTCTTCGGCAGCCCGCGACCCCGGGACCCGGCAAAGGCAAATCCCGGCCGGAGCAGCTGTTCGAGGAAGGCCTTCAGCAGGGCCGGCACGTCGCCCAGCCACAGGGGATAGCAGAGCACCACGTGGTCGCACCACGCCAGCCACTGCTGCGCCTCGCGGATGGCCGGCGGCGGATCTCCCTGCTGGAAATCGCGCGCGCTGCGCAGCCACGGAAAGTCGATGCGCGAGAGCGTGATCGTGCGCACCTCGTGCCCGGCGGCGCGCGCCGCGCGTTCGTAGGTGCCGGCCAGCGCGTGGAGGTAGCGCTCCGGTTCCGGATCGGGATGACCGTCGATGATGAGGATGCGTCGCGTCATCGTGTCCTCCCTGCTGTGGCGGGACTTCAGTCGTCGGCGTCCGACGCGCAGGCTTCATGCATGGCGTCGAAGTCCAGGACCATCCCCGCCTGCATCGACCAGCCCTGGCAGTGCAGCCAGCCATCACTGCAGCGTGCGGCGCAGATCGCCTCGCGCGCGGGGGCGCGAAGCTGGTTTGTTCTACAGCCTGTGCGTTCCGGCCATCAATACGGACAACACGCAGCGGCGCGGCCGGCTTCACCAACGGTGTGCCGCGGCGTCCCTAGCGCGGCGGTTCGCCCAGCAGCGCGATCAGCCGCTCGAAGGGTTCCACGAACTTCTGCACACCCTCGCGCTCGAGCTGCACGGCCGCCTGCTCCAGGTCGATGCCCAGCGCGGCCAGCTCCGAGACGCAGCCCTGCGCCGCCGGCAGGTCATGCTCGATGCGGACCTCGGGCCTGCCGCCCTGGCGATAGGCCTCGAGCGTGGCGCGCGGCAGCGTGTTCACGGTGGAAGGCCCGGCCAGTTCCTCCACGTACAGCAGCGCGTCGTACGCCGGATCCTTGGTCGAGGTGGAAGCCCACAAGAGTCGCTGCGCGGATGCGCCCTGGGCGGCCAGCCGCTGCCAGCGCTCGCCGGCGGTCCACTCCTTGAAGCACTGGTAGGCCAGGCGGGCACTGGCGATGGCCGCGCGGCCGCGCAGTGCGCGTGCTGCGGGCGTGCCCATCGCATCCAGCCTGGCATCGACCAGCGTGTCGATGCGGCTGATGAAGAAGCTGGCCACCGAGGCCACGCCGCCGACGGGCAGTCCCTGCCGGGCGCGATGCTCCAGTCCCTGCAGGAACATCTCCACCACCTCGCGATAGCGCGACAGGCCGAAGATCAGCGTCACGTTGACGTTGATGCCGGCGGCGACCAGGTCGCGGATCGCCGGCAGGCCGGCGGCGGTGGCCGGCACCTTGATCATCGCGTTGGGCCGATCGAGCGCCCGCCCCAGGCGCTGGGCCCCGGCCACGGGGCCGGCCGGTCGGTGGGGGAGAGGGGGCGAGACCTCGAACCGACCGAAGCGCCCCCTCCCGGAAGGGGGGCGGACCCGTTCCTTTTTA
>QGUX01000215.1 GCA_003242275.1 Pseudomonadota bacterium
CGCATTTTCTCCTGTTTTTTTTCTCGGGAGCCTGTAATTTTTTAAAAGGCCCGCCCCGGGCCGGGGCGAAAGCCGCCCCGCGGGATGGCGGCCGCCGGCGTCACGCGCTCGCTGCTGTCCATCACCACCCCGGGCGTGCCGGAGACCGGCGAGCGCGCGCGCACGCTGGCCCGGCGCATCAACGAGGATGCGGCCAGGCTCGCCGCCGACCATCCGGGCAAGCTGGGCTTCTTCCTCGCCCTGCCGATGGATGACCCGGACTCGGCGCTGAAGGAGATCGAGTACGGCTACGACGTGCTCAAGGCGCCGGGCGTGGGGCTGTACACCAGCTACGGCAAGGCCTGGCTGGGCGACGCACGCTTCGACCCGGTGTTCCAGGAGCTCAACCGCCGCAAGGCCGTGGTGTACGTGCATCCGAACACGGCCGACTGCTGCACCAACCTGCTGCCCGGCATTGCCGACACGCTGATCGAATACGGCACCGACACCACGCGCGCCATCACCAACTACATCTACCGCGGCGCCGCGCGCCGCTTTCCCGATGTGCGCATGATCTGGAGCCACTCCGGCGGCACCATGCCCTTCCTGATGGAGCGCTTCGAAGGCGCCGACCGCAACCCTGCAACGCGCAGCCAGGCGCCGGACGGCTACCGCGCCGCCGCGTCGCGCTTCTTCTACGACATCGCGCAGTCCACCCACGCCATTCCCTCGCGGGCGCTGAAGTCACTGGTGCCGGTGGACCACATCGTGTTCGGTTCCGACTATCCCTTCCGCACCACGGCCGAGCATGTGCAGGGCCTGCAGGCGGCAGGGGTCTATACGGCTGATGAACGGGCGGGAATCTACGCCGGCAATGTGCGCCGGCACCTGCCGGAACTTCTGGGGCGGGCGGCCTGACGCCCGCCGGCAATTCGCAGACTGGAGAAACGACATGGGGATGAGTCGCGTGAAGCCCGCCCTGGCCATCGCAGCGGGCCTGTTGGCACTGGCCTGCGCCGGGCAGGCTGCGGGCAAGGAAGTGATGCTGATGAACCGCATCGGCCCCTCGAAGCTGGTGCTGTACGTGGCCAACGCCGACGGCAGCAACGAGCGGCCGCTGCTGCCCGCGGGCAACGTGCGTGACTACGACGCCTCCTTCTCGCCCGACGGCCGCTGGATCGTGTTCACTTCCGAGCGCGACGGCGAGGGCGACGGCCAGGCCGACCTGTATCGCATCCGTCCCGACGGCACCGGGCTCGAGCGTCTGACCTCCGACACCTCGGTGGAGGATGCCGGCGTGCTTTCGCCGGATGGCACGAAGCTGGCCTATGTGTCCACCAAGGGCGGCGCACGCACCGCCAACATCTGGGTGATGGACCTCGCCACCCGCCAGGCGCGCAATCTCACCGGCGACGGGCGCACCGAGCCGCCGCAGCTGATGAACGGCCATTTCCGCCCCGCCTGGTCGCCTGACGGACAGTGGATCGCCTTCAGCTCCGACCGCGGCGAGAAATGGCAGGGCGACGAGGGCGGCGCCGGCGCGGGCCACTGGCATCCCACCTCGCTGTACGTGATGCGCGCCGACGGCAGCGGCCTGCGTCGGCTCACCAACAAGCCCGACATGGCCTACGGCACGCCGAAGTGGTCGCCCGACGGCCGCAAGCTGATCGCCTACGTGCTGCCGGCCCGCGAGACCTTCGCCGCGCGCATGCACGGCGCCGGCATCGCCGCGCTGAACTCCACCTCGCAGATCGTGGAGATCGACGTAACCACCGGCGAGGAGAAGGTGCTCACCTCCGGCCCGGGCCTGAAGGTCAACCCGCAGTACCTGCCCGACGGGCGCTATGCCTACCTCATCAAGAGCGCCTCGCGGGATGGCTCGGGGGCCGGCATCGTCTATTCGGATGGCAGCCCCGGTCCCCAGGGCAATGTGCGCAGCCCGTCCTGGTCGCCGGACGGCAAGACCGTCGTCTACTACCGCATCGACGTCACCAACCGCCCGCAGAACACCCTGCTCTACAGCTGGGACCGCACCCGCGAGTACCGCTACACCGACGTGTTCCCGGCGGTGTGCCCGAAGAACAACCGGCTGGTGCTGACCGACCTGGACTTCCCCTTCGGCAACCCCACCGCCTCGGTCAGCGTGATGAACATCGACGGCACGGACCGGAAGAAGATCTTCCAGCGCCAGGACGGCGCCTCGCTGATGCCCACCTGGTCGCCCGACTGCGAGTGGATCGCCTTCGGCGTGGGTACCTTCTTCGGCGGCCGCGGCTTCGGGCCGGCCAATGTGTTCATGGTCAAGGCCGACGGCTCGGAGAACCGCCAGGTCACCAACAGCCCCATCAATGCCGGCTTCCCGGCCTGGCATCCCGATGGCAGGACCATGCTGTTCCGCGTCTGGGGCCGCGAGGACACGCCCGAGACCCGCGGCCTGCGCTCGCTGGACCTGCAGACCGGCGAGATCAAGGTGCTGACCACCGAGTGGGACAACTTCCCCTTCATCGCCTCCACCGGCGACCGCGTGGTGTTCACGCGCCGCATGCCCGACGCCGACTTCGAGGTGTTCACCATGAACGTGGACGGCAGCGACGTAAAGCGGCTGACCACCACCGCCGGCGCCGACGCGCATGCCACCTGGAGCGCCGACGGCAAGGAGATCTTCTTCGGCAGCTCGCGCACGGGCTTCAAGGACGAGGCGGCGATGTACGACGTCTCGCCGCAGCCCTATGCGCAGATCTTCCTGATGGACAGGAACGGCGGCAACGTCCGCCAGCTGACCGACAGCAAGTGGGAGGACTCGCTGGGCACCTACGTGAACATGCCCTGAGGGCGGAAGCCGGCCGCCTTCAGGAGGCGGCCGGCCCCTTCACCGACCAGGGTTCCACCTTCGACCGGATGCCATCCAGCACCAGGCTCACGATGAAGTCCTTGTACCGCTCCGCCAGGTCCTTCATGCCCACGCCCTCGGGCACCAGCGGCATGATCATGTTCTGCGCGGCCGCGAAGAACTCGCACATGCCGATGACGGCCACGTGCACGAACAGCGGGTCGGTGGGCTTGATGCTGCGCGGGTGCTCGTTGTGAAGCAGCAGCGCCCAGCGGCTGATCACGCCGGCATTGAGCTCGCGCACGCGGCGCCGCACCTCGGGCGATTTGGCGTTGGCGCATTCCTCGACCAGCAGCCGCTGCATGGAACGCACCTTCAGCGCGAAATCGGCGATGTCGCGGATGACCGCCGACAGCTTGGCCGCCGGGGGCGCCGCCGGGGAGGGATGGTTGAACCTCCAGGTGGCGAGGATGTCCTCGATCACCGCCATCAGCAGCTCCTCGCGGCTGTTGAAGTAGTAGCGCACCAGCGCCGGGTCGACGCCGGCCGCGCGCGCGATGGACGAGATGGTGGCCTCGTGCGGCGGTCCCTTGTCCAGCAGCCTGCGCGCGGCGGCGATGATGGCCTCGCGTCCCACCGTGCCCTCGCGGGTGGGCGGCCGCCCGCGGCTGCGGCGCGGCCGGCTGGCGGTCGCCTTCGCGGCGGGTTTCGTCCGGGCGACGGCCTTGCCCTTTCCCCTGCCCTTCCGGCCGCTGCCGGCGGCCGTGTCCTTCTTCGTTTTCATGACCACTGCTTAACACAGATCGCACCGGGAGGTCAGCGATGCGCGCACCTGCCTTGACGTTCCGCCTGGCAATGCTGGCAGGCCTTGCCACGGCCGCCACGGCCATCCATGCCGCCACCCCCATGAAGGATCCCCTCTATGGGGATCCCGCACATCCGAACATCTCCGGCATGTGGAACCCGGAGTTCGCCTATTTCGGGCCGCCGGTCGGCGCACCGGCCACTGCGAGTTCCGCTTCCCCCCAGGGCGGTGGGCCGGCCGGTGCCCGTCCGCCCGGAGGCGCCCCGCCGGCGATGCCGCGCTTCACGCGCCCCGCGCCGCCCAAACTCACGCCCGAGTACCAGAAACGTTACGAGGAATGGCGCCGCCGCTTCGAGGCCGGCAATCCCGAACCCGACATCGTCACCCAGTGCCTGGCGTTCGGCATCGTGCGCTTCGGCACCATGCCGGTGGAGATCATCCAGACGCCGGGACAGATCACCATGAACCTCGGCGTGCTGCACGACATCCGCCGCATCTACCTGGACGGCATCGGCCACACCGTGGGCGCCGATCCCAGCTTCAACGGCGACTCGGTGGGACGCTGGGAGGGCGACACGCTGGTGGTGGAGACCAACAACATCCGCGCCGCCACCATCGACCGCGACGGCATCCCCTACTCCGACAAGCTCACCGTGGTGGAGAAGATCCGCCGCGTGGCACCCGACCGGCTGGAGATCGAGATGACGCTCACCGATCCCGAGGCCTTCCTGGAGCCCTACACGATCAAGCGCGCCTACGTGCCGATGCCGCCGGGCAGCCGCTTCGAGGAATACCTGTGCGAGAACAACCGCGACCTTTGACCGGAGGAACCATGCCGAGGAATTTCGTCTTGATCGTCGCCGCCCTGCTGGCACTGCCCGCGGCTGCCTTCGCGCACCACTCCTTTGCCATGTTCGACATGTCCAAGACCACGCAGCACACCGGCAAGGTCAAGGAGGTGCAGTGGACCAACCCGCATGTGTGGGTGGAACTGGAAGTGACCGTGGAGGGCAAGCCCACGGTGCTGAGCTTCGAGGCCGCCGCCATCGCGGTGCTGAAGCGCGCGGGCTGGTTCCGCGACACCGTGAAGGCGGGCGACACCATCACCATCATCGGCCATCCCTTCCGTGACGGCCGCCCCGGCGGGGCCATCGACCACCTGGTGCTCTCCGACGGCCGCAGGATCGGTGCCGGCGATGCCATTCCGCCGGCGCTGGTGGTCCCCGGCGTGGCCGCGCCGGCGGGAGACAAACCATGAGGCGCGCGGTCCGGTCCGCAAGGCCGCTGCTGCCGGCGCTGGCCTGCATGGCCACGCTGGCCGGCGCGCCGGTGCCCGCGGCCCAGCCCGGCGCCACGCCGTTCAAGCTCGGCACCTTCGAGGCGCAGGGGCGCGAGTTCATCGGCCTGGTGCTGCGCGATGAGGTCATCCTCGACATTGCCGCGGCCAATGCCGCCTTCGAGCGCGCCAACCCGGCGGCGCCGAAGCTGCAGTTCCCGGCCGACCTGAAGGAAGTGATCGCCCGCTACGACGCCGAGTTCGGGCCGCGACTCAGGGCCCTGGCGGCGGCCAATGCCAATGCGCGCGCGGGTGGCGACGTGCGCGCCGTCTCCGAGGTGAAGGTCCTGCCGCCGGTGCGGCCCACGGTGATGCTCAATGCCGGCGCCAACTATCCCGAGCATGCCGCCGGTATCATCCAGCAGGCTGCCCGCGGCAATACGGCGGGCGCAGGATCGGGAGTCCCCCCAGCCGGTCCTCCCCGCGGCGGCCCGCCCGCCGGCGGCCCACCACGCACCCCCGCGCAGTCGGCGCCGGGCATCTGGGAACGCGAGCCCGGCGACACCCGCGGCGACAATCCCTACCTGTTCCTCAAGTCCCCCACCACCATCGTCGGCGCCTACGACGACGTGATCATCCCGCGCGGCCGCGACCAGATCGACTGGGAGTGCGAGTTCTCGGTGGTGGTCGGCCGGACAGCGAAGAACGTGCCGGTGAAGTCGGCCGCCGACTACATCTTCGGTTACACCGCGCACATGGACGTCTCGGACCGCGGCGGGCGCGGCGACCGCAAGATGGGCGGCGGCCCCGACTGGCTGGTGCAGAAGAACCACGATACCTTCGGCCCGATCGGGCCCTTCATCGTGCCCAAGGAATTCATGCCCGACCCGATGAACATCCGGCACTATTTCACCCTCAACGGCGAGGTGAAGCAGGACTCGAACACCGGCCGGATGGAATACAACCTGTGGGAAATGCTCTCGTACGCCTCCAACAACCTGACGCTGCGGCCGGGCGACCTGATCGCGCTGGGCAGCCCCTCGGGCACCAACATCGAGCGCGACAACCCGGTGTGGATCAAGCCGGGCGACAT
>QGUX01000216.1 GCA_003242275.1 Pseudomonadota bacterium
CCGGCCGCGCAGATCCGCTGGTCGAACGCGGCCGCTACGTGGCCGTGCTGGGCGGCTGCCACGACTGCCACACCGACGGCTATGCCGAGGCGGGCGGCGACGTGCCGGCCGAGCGCTGGCTCACCGGCAAGGACGTGGGTTTCCGGGGACCGTGGGGCGTCTCCTATCCCACCAACCTGCGCCTGTCGGTGCAGCTCGGCCACGCGCAGCTCGCCCTGCAGCGCGCCTGGTGCCTCGCTCCGCGAGGGGACGCCCAGGCGCTGGTCGCCAGCATGCAGGAGTTCATCGACTACGCCGCGCGCGATCCGGAACGCATCTGCCCGGCCACGGCCGGGCTCATCCACTGCCTGCTGGTGGGCAACCCGGGCGTGGCGGCCACCTTCGAGCGCTTCGTGCTGCTGGCAGAGCAGGTGCGCAAGCCGGTGGCGCGTCCCTGGCACCTGCCGCTGCATGCCGTGGACGGCTGGGCGCGGGTGTGGCGCGGCGATCGCGCCGGCGCCGAAGCGGCCATGGCCCGCGCCAGCTCCATCTACCGCCAGTTCCGCGGCATCCGGGTGATGAGCGAGCGCTATGCCCAGTTCCGCACCCTGCTGGGCGGAGTGTCCGGCAACCTGGAGGCGCTGGACAAGGTGGCGGCGGAGATGATCGCCGCGCTGCAGGCACCGGACCTGACGGCGCATCGTCCCGTGTGGGAGCGCGCCTATCGCCATGCCCATGCGCGCATGCACTGGATCCACGGCAGCACCGCCGCCTGGCAGAAGCTCAGCCAGCCGCTGCTGGCGCCGCGCAGCCGCGTGGAGTGGCCCTTTATCGACGTGGCGGCGCAGGTGGTGCGCGGCCAGCGCCTGCTGCTGGCCGGCGACTGGCGGGGCGCGGCCGCGGTGCTCGAGGCCATCCTCGGCGACTACGCGCGCCTGCGCCTGCCCATGGTGTATCCGGACCCGCGCATCTCGCTGGCTTTCGCGAGGCTCAGGTCGGCCGGCGCCGCGGAAGCCTGGCGGGTGTTCGAGCCGGTATACATCGAGGCCACCGAACACCACGGCGTCGGCGTGCTGCTGATGGACTGCCGCAACCATGTCGCCGAGCTGCTCGACGCCGCGCCGGCCGAGGTGCGCAGGTCCGACCCGATGCAGGCCCTGAAGGGCGTGCTGCAGCAGTGGTCGCCCCGCGCTGCCGAGCCGGTCAGCACCGCGCGCCCGATACTGGCCGCATGCAGGATCCAACGTGCCGGCCGGGGCCGGGCAACCTTGACTTCCCCCTCGCGCTGATCGAGGAGTTCCGCGCCGGCTACGCGCCGGACATCGTGTGGACCGCCCCCCGCCGCGGGCTCACCTGGAACGGGCGCGACGTGGTCGTGACCAACCTGCTGCGCGAGGCGGCGGCCATGCAGGCACTGACCTTCACGCGCGTCAGGCGCAGTTCCGGCGAGGCGCAGGTCATCGACGAGTTCGTGGTGCGCTTCACCTATGCGGGGGAGGGCATCCAGAACGTTTCCTTTCCGCCGGGCGCGGCCGTGGAGCTGGAGCGGGTGCGCATCCTCACGCTGGCGGGGGGCCAGGTGACGCACGAGTCGGCCATCGAGACCTGGACGCTGCTGGCTCCGCCGACCTCACCAGGCGCGCCGAACGGCCAGCCGGACCCGGACTGACCGGCCTTCCGCCAGGCTCTCGGCCCTGCGGCGTCGCGGCGAGGCCAGGGCCGGCGCCTGGCACCCGGCACCCCGCATGAGCCGTCCCCCCAAGGGGAATTCCCAATGAAATCCATCGCTTGCTGCGTCGCAGCAAGGGGCTTGCCGTGATTGGCGTCGCAGATTACGGACCCCGTCAAGCAGGCCCCCCGTGACAACGCGATAGTTGCTGGATCGAACGCGCTGGAGCGGCCGCACGGACCGGCACCGGACCGGCGCCGGGGAGGAGTTTGAGTCAGTCGCCGATCCAGATACCGGGCTACGAACTTGCCGGGTTGCTGCACGAGAGCGCCAGGTCCATGGTCTGGCGCGGGGTGCGCCTGCGCGACGGCGCGCCCGTGGCCGTCAAGTGCATCGCGCGCGGCTCGGCCAGCGCGCGGGACCTCACCCGTTTCCGCAACGAGTTCGAGCTGCTGCGTTCGCTGGACGTCGACGGCGTGATGCGCGCGCACGAGCTGGCGCGCACCCAGGACCAGATCGCGCTGGTGCTCGACCTGTTCCCCGGTCCCTCGCTGCGGGACTGGGTGCAGCGTGACGGTCCGCCGCTCGTGGACCGCCTCGAGGCGGCGATGGCCGCCGCGCGCGTGATCGGCGCGGTGCATGCCGCCGGCGTGATCCACAAGGACATCAGCAGCCGCAACATCCTGTTCGATCCGTCGACACGGGCGACGCGGCTGATCGACTTCGGCCTTGCCACGCGGCTGCGATCGCAGGAGAACAAGTTCCGTCCCGCCGCGGCGCTGGAGGGCACGCTGGCCTACATCGCGCCGGAACAGACCGGCCGCATGAACCGCAGCGTCGACCATCGCGCGGACTGGTACTCCTTCGGCGTCACGCTGTACGAGCTGTTCGCCGGCCGGTTGCCGCTGCACAGCACCGACCCGCTGGAGCTGGTGCACTTCCACATTGCCGGCACGCCGGCGCCGCTGCACGAGGTGGCGGACGTGCCGGTGGCGCTCTCGGGCGTGGTGGCCAAGCTGCTGCGCAAGGCGCCCGAGGAGCGCTACCAGAGCGCCGCCGGCGTCATCGCCGACCTCGCACGCTGCCTCGATGAGCTGCGCGGGCGCGGCGACGTCGCGGTCTTCGAGCCCGGCACGCAGGACGTGGTGGAGCGGTTCGAGCCCCCGCAGCGCCTCTATGGACGCGGCCGCGAGACGGCGGAACTCACCGCGGCCTTCGGCGAGGTGGCGGCCGGCGGCGTGCACACCGTGCGCGTGGCCGGCGGCGCCGGCATTGGCAAGACCTCGCTGGTGCAGGAAATGCACCGGGCCATCACCCAGGCACGCGGCCTGTTCGCCGCCGGCAAGTTCGACCAGCTGCGCCGCGACGTGCCGTTCAGCGCACTGGTGGACGCCCTGCACGAGCTGGTCGAGCAGTTGCTGACCGGCGGCGCCGAGACGGTCGAGCAGTGGCGGCAGGAGATCCTTGCCGCCGTGGGCAGCAACGGCCAGGTGCTGCTCGACGTGCTGCCTGCGCTGGAGCTGATCATCGGCCGCCAGCCGCCGGTGCCGGCGCTGACCGGCATCGAGGCCCAGAACCGCTTCACGCTGGTGTTCCAGGAATTCATCCAGGTGTTCGCCCGCCGCGAGCACCCGCTGGTGCTGTTCCTGGACGACATGCAGTGGGCCGACCAGGCGAGCCTGAACCTGGTCACGCAGATGCTTTCGCACCCGGGTACCGAATCGCTGCTGGTGGTGCAAGCCTACCGCGACAACCACGTCGACGCCTCCCATCCACTGGCGCTGGCGCTGCTGGAGCAGGACCAGCGCGGCGTGGTCTCGCGCGCCATCCAGCTCGGGCCCCTCAAGCCCTCCGACGTTGCCGCCTTCCTGGTCGACACCCTGCATGCGCCGGCCGAGCGCGTCGCGGAGCTGGCCGGGCTGATCTGCAGCAAGACCGGCGGCAATCCCTTCTTCGTGCGCCAGTTCCTGCGCTCGCTGCATGCCGAGGGCCTGCTCACCTTCGACGCCGCGACGCGCGGCTTCACCTGGGACCTCAGGGCCGTGCGCGGCGCGGCCATCACCGAGAACGTGGCGGACTTCCTCGCCGCCAAGCTGGCGCGCCTGCCGGCCGACACGCGCGATGCGCTCAAGCACGCCGCGGCCATCGGCGCCCGCTTCGACCTCGCCACGCTGGCCACGGTGCTCTCCACCAGCGAGCAGGAGGCCGCCCGGCGGCTGGCACCGGCGCTGGAGGGCGAGCTGGTGCTGGCACTGACGCCGCTGGAGAGCCTCGACGGCGAGGCCATCGACGCGCCGCTGGTCTACCGCCGCTATGCCTTCCTGCACGATCGCGTGCAGCGTGCCGCCTACGACCTGATCGCGCCCGGGGACATTCCGGCGCTGCACCTCTCGATCGGCCGGCTGCTGCGCGGCGGCCGCGGTGCCGAGGAGCTGGGCCCGCGCCTTTTCGAGGTGGTCAACCACCTGAACCTCGGCGTGCCGGTGATGCGCGATCCGGACGAGCGCATCGAACTGGCGCGCCTGAACTACCGCGCCGGCATGAAGGCGCGCAATGCCACCGCCTACGACCTGGCCGTGCGCATGCTGCGCCAGGCGCTGATGCTGGTGGGCGGCGAGGAGGGCTGGGCGAAGTACCAGCGCCGCGTCTTCGACACGCACCTGAAGCTGGCCGAGGTACTGGCGCTCAATGCCGAGCATGCCGAGGCCTTCGTGGTGCTGCGCACGGCGCTGGAGCGTGCCCAGTCGCGGCTGCAGCGCACGCAGCTGCGCGCGCTGCAGGTGGCCACGCACCTTTCCATCGGCCAGATGACCGAGGCGATCGAGGCCGGCTGCGCCGCCGCGGCCGAGTTCGGCATGGAGCTGCCGCAGGACGACGGGGCCCTGCAACGCATGCTGCCGGCCGAGATCGGCGCCGTGCTCGAGGCCACCGAGGCGCGCGGCATCGAGCGCCTGGTCGACCTGCCGGCCATGCTGGACGAGGAGAAGGTGGCGCTGATGGCGCTGCTGACGCACTGCCTGCCGGCCGCCTTCCAGACCAACCAGCCGCTGTACGCGCTGATCTGCTGCCGCATGATCGGCCTGTCGCTGGAAGCCGGCAACTGCGCCCACTCCGCGCGCGGCTACGTGTCCTTCGCCGGCGTGCTGAGCAATGCGCTGGGCCGCTACGAGGACGCCTGGCGCTTCGCGCGCGTGGCGGTGGACCTGCTGCACCGGTTCGGCGATACCTCGGTGCTGGCCGGCGCGTACTTCGTGTGGGGCCTGCTGGCCTCGCACTGGGTGCGGCCGGTGGAGGAGAGCATCGAACTGTACGCGCGCGGCATCCGCCATGGCCTGGAAGCGGGCGATCACCTGCACGCCGCCTACAGTGCCGCGCGCCGCGTCAGCCACCAGCAGTTCCGCGGCCTGCCGCTGGCCGAGGTGCACGAGGAGGCGCTGGCCGCGCGCGACCTGCTCCGCCGCGTCGGCGAGCGCCACAAGCTGCACTTCCTGGAGCCGCGGATCCGCTTCATCGAGTGGCTCAGGGGCGGCACCTCGCACCGCCAGGACCTCGGCAGCGACGAGGAGGACGAGGCTGCCTGCACCGCGGCCATCCATGCGCGCGGCAACAGGTCCTTCGAGTCGGACTGGTACATCCTGCTGCTGATGAACCGCTACCTGCGCGGCGAGTACCGCGAGGCGCTCGCGTTCGCGCGCACCTCGCAGGAGCTGCTGCCGTTCAGCGCCGGCTTCGTCACCCGCAGCGAGCACACGCTGTTCTACGCCCTCACGCTCACCGCGCTGCTGCCTGAAGCGCCCGAGGCGGAGCGGGAGGACATGCTGGCGCTGCTCGACCAGCAGGAAGCCGAGTTCGCCGCCTGGAGCCGCGGTTGCGAGGCCAACTTCCGCCATGCCCACCTGCTGCTGCTGGCCGAGCGGGCCCGCGTGCGTGGCGCGACCATGGAAGCGATGTCGCTGTACGACCAGGCCATCGCCTGCGCGGCCAGGCACGGTTTCCTGCACATCGAGGCGCTGGCGGCCGAGCTGGCGGCGCGTTTCTGGGTCGGGGCCGGCAAGCCGGACTTCGCCGCCCTGTACCAGGAGCGCGCGCTGCGTGCCTGGGAGAGCTGGGGCGCACTCGGCCGCGTGGGCGCGCTGCGCGAGGCCTGGCACCTGCGCGCAGGCGGGGAGGGCAGGCCGGCGGCGGCCGTGGATTCCAGCGGCCTGGCTACCCACGAGCACGGCGACTCGCTCGACCTGGCGGCGCTGCTGAAGCCCAACCAGGGGCTCTCGGGCGAGATCCTGCTCTACCGCCGCCTGCCCAACTGGCTGGAAATAATCCTCG
>QGUX01000217.1 GCA_003242275.1 Pseudomonadota bacterium
GAAGACAAAACGGCGAGATCCGCGGCACGCGCTTCGCGCCCAATGCCACCCGCAACGAGAACGGCCTGCTGTTCACCCAGATCGAACAGGGCTTCCGCAGCGGCCGCTACCGCTTCAACAACCGCGTGCGCGACCGCGAGTGCTTCGTGGTGGACGAGTACCGCAGCGCGGTGATGTGCCGCGGCTACATCGACCACAAGGGCGTGCTCGACCAGTACCGGCTCACCGACGGCACCGTGGCAACCTCGGTGTTCCGCGAGCCACAGACCTGGTCGTTCTTCGAGGCCTTCAAGGTGAAGGACGATGCCATCACCGCGGTGGAGGCCACCTTCACCGGCGCGCCGTACTACATCCGCTCGCCGTTCGTGAAGAAGCCGGATCCGAAGTACGACGCACTGGCCGGCGACAACGGCGGCTTCTAGCGGGGGGTTCAGCGGGGGGGGGAAGGCGCCAGGCCGGAAAACCGGCCGGCGCAACAGGAAAGGGCGATGGCGGCAACGCCATCGCCCTTTGACTCTGGCCGGCGGCGAAAGTGCGCCGGCGCCCGCGGCCCTTCAGAACTTCAGGCGCAGGCCCACCCAGATGCCGCGCGGCGGACCGGCGCCGAAAAAGCGCGGATCCTCGAAATCCTCGAACACCTCGTCCGGCTCGCCCAGCAGGCCGAAGGTCTCGTAGTCGGTGTCGAAGAGGTTCTCGATGCGGGCAAAGCCGGTCAGCGTGTTGCTGAAGCGGTACTCGCCATGCAGGTTCACCGTCACGAAGGAGCCGGTGCGGCCCAGCACGTTGATCTCGTCGCCGCGCAGGTACACGCCCGAGCGGTAGTTGATGTCCGTGCCCACGCGCAGCTTCGTGTTCGGCTGCCAGTCCAGCAGCAGGTTGGCGTTGTGGCGCGAGATGCCCGGGATGGTGCGGCCCCTGGTCACCTGCAGCTTGTCGTCGCCGACGATGAACTCGGCGCCGTCGAAGTCATCCGCGTCGTCGCCGAACAGCGGGTGGTTCGGGCTGTTGACCACGAAGTCGTCGCGGAAGGTGGCATCCACCAGGCCGTACTCGAGCTTCCAGTTGAACGAGCCGATCTTCTGCGACAGCTCCAGCTCCACGCCGCGCCGGCGGGTGTCGGCCACGTTGGCGAAGAAGCCCACGTTGGCCTGGGCGCCGCCGGTGGTCTGGAACAGGATGTCGTCGCGGTTGACGGTCTGGAAGGCGCCGACGTGCCAGGACAGGCCGGCATCGGTCCTGCCGCGCAGGCCCAGCTCGACCGTGCGCGCCACCACCTCGTCCAGCGGCGGGTCGGCCAGGAAGGCATTGGGCAGCGAGCAGGGCGCGTCCTCGTCGGCGCAGGCCAGCTCCACCGCGGTCGGGGCACGGCTGGCCTGCGACAGCGAGGCGTAGGCCACCAACCCGTTCGCGCCGCGCCACACCAGGCCCAGGGCCGGGTTCACGCGGGCGAACTTGTGGCTGCCGTTGAGCTCCGGATCTGCACCCGAGAGGTCGTTGAGCCTGATGCGGGTGTGGTCGTAGCGTGCCGAGGCCGTCAGCGACAGGCTGCGGGTGAGGTCCAGCGTGTCGGCCGCGTACAGGCTCCACGTGGTCACGCGGCTGTTCATGAAGGTGCTGTACTCGTCGGCGTAGATGCCCGTGCGCGTGGTGGCGCGCTCCTCGGTGAGCTGCGCCACCTCGACATCCGACTGGAAGCGGCTGCTGCCGCGCTGCCAGGCCGCGCCCAGCGTCAGGTCGTTGCGGCGGCCATCACCCAGGTCCAGCGCATGCTCCAGCTGCACCGAGGCGCCGCGGCTGATCTGCTTGCGGGTGCCGATGTTGTTGATGGCGTTGAGTTCCTCGTCGTCGAGCTCGGCCTCGATGGGCTGGCCGAAGCGGTCCAGCACCAGCTCGAAGTCGTCGGCGCCGGTGCACTCGCCGTCCTCGTCCAGGTCGTCGAAGTCCTCCTCGACCAGGTACTCATCGCCGCCGATGTCGCACTCCTCGAAGATGGTGCCGTCGCCGTTGAAGGTGTTGGTGCGCAGGCGGCGGTAGAAGGCATTGCCCGACAGTGTCAGGTTGCTGGCGAGCGCCTTGCTGCCGTTGAACACCACTTGGGTCATCAGGTTGTCGGTGATGTCCGGGTGCGTGAACACGGCCTTGCGGTCCTGCTCCAGCAGCTCGGCCGGCGAGGCGCCGTTGCCGCGAAGCTTCGTGTCGGCATGCGCCAGCGACAGGTCGTAGCGGGCATCATCGGTGCGGTAGCTGAGGGCGCCGTAGCCGCGCAGGGCCTCGGACCTGGAGAAGTCGCGCCAGCCGTCCTCCTCGAAGTAGTCGACGTTGCCGTACCAGCCCCAGGTGCCATTGTTGCCGCCATGCTGCAGCGAGCCGCCGTAGCGGCCGAAGGAACCGCCCCAGCCCTCCAGGCCGGTGCCCTCGTACGTGAAGCCGTTCTTCATGTTCACGGACAGGGCGCC
Source organism: Pseudomonadota bacterium (assembly GCA_003242275.1). The sequence goes on from QGUX01000217.1 coordinate 2,457, forward strand.
GCCCAGGGAGTTCAGGCCGAACACCGGGTTGGTGCCGGCCAGCAGCTGCACGCCCTGGATGGCCGACAGCGGGATCAGGTCCCAGTTCACCGCGTCGCCGAAGGCCTCGTTCATGCGCACGCCGTTGGCGTACACCGACAGGCCCTGCGGCAGGCCGAGCAGCGGCGAGGCCGTGTGGCCGCGGAAGTTCACGTCCGGCTGCAGCGGGTTGTTCTGCGCATGGTTGATGCTGACGCTGCCGAAGGCGCGGTTGAGCAGGTCGGTGAGGTCGAGCGGCTGGATGTCGTCGATGTCGGCGGTGGTCGCGGTCTGGGCGCGGGCGGGCACGCGGTCGCGCGCCATGGCGCCGCCGTAGGGCGCGGTGACCACCACTTCCTCGAGGATCTCGCCGTCGGCGCCGGCCTCGCCGGCCAGGACAATGCCCGCACAGGGCAGCAGCAGGGCCGCGCGCACCGCGGCACGGATGGTCGAATGCATCAAGTTCCTCCGGAACCAGTGGATCAGATCGTGGGCCGGCATTCTGGCGGGGGACTGCTCAGGCAGCCAGTGAACCACTTCCCGCCATGATGCGGGAATTCTTCCCGGTCAGGATTCTTCAGGCCGCCGGCGGTCCTGCCTATCATCGGGCGATGAAAACCGCGTTCCTGGCCTCCCTGCGCCGCGATTCACTGTGGCGCGACCTCGCCATCGCCGTGGGTGCGGCGCTGCTGGCCGCCGTGCTCGCCGCCCAGGTCGAACTGCACGAGCAGATCTTCGACGCCACGCGCCGCTTCGAGCACCTGGAGCTCGACGAGTGGCCCAGCGCGCTGCTGGTGTTCGCGCTGTGCATGGTGGTGCTGTATGCGCGCCGCCACGCGCAGCTGCGCCGCGTGCTGGGCGAGAACCGCTACCTCGTGCGCCGGCTCATCGAGGTGCAGGAGGAGGAGCGCCGCCGCCTCGCGCGCGAGCTGCACGACGAGCTGGGCCAGACGCTCAATGCCATCAAGCTCGACGCGCTGTCGCTGCCCGGGAACGAGGCGGCGCAGCGCATCGCGGCCCATGCCGACCAGGTCTATGCCGCCGCTGGCGGCCTGGTGCGGCGCCTGCGTCCCACCGCGCTCGATGAGCTCGGGCTCAGGGCGGCACTGGAAGCCTGCGTGGACCGCTGGCGCCAGTCGCACCCGCAGCTGAATGTGCAGCTCTCGATGAGCGGCGAGCTCGACGAGCTGGGCGAGGCCCGTTCGCTGGCCATCTATCGCATCGTGCAGGAGGGGCTGACCAACTGCGTGCGCCATGCCGGCGCCGGGCACTTCTACATCGACCTCACGCGCGATCCCGCGCCCGGCGGCGGCGTGCTGCTGGAGATGCGCGACGATGGTCGCGGGCTGCCGCGGGAGGCCTTGCGGCCGCGCGGCAGCGGGCTGTCCGGCATGCGCGAGCGCGTGGCGCTGCTGGGCGGCCGGTTCGAGCTGTTGTCGGAGCCGGGGCGGGGTGTCACGATCCGCGTGGAGATTCCCGTGGAGACGGAGGAGAGATGAGTTCCGGGCAGATCGTCACCGTGCTGCTGGTGGACGACCATGCCGTGGTGCGCGAGGGCTACCGGCGCCTGCTCGGGAACAGCCCCAGCATCCGCGTGGTGGGCGAGGCCGCCGATGCGCAGTCGGCCTATCTCGCGTGGCAGGAGCACCGTCCGGACGTCACGGTGATGGACATCGCGCTGCCCGGCGCCAGCGGCATCGAGGCGCTGCGGCGCATCCGCGCCCGCGAGCCGGAGGCGCGCGTGCTGATGTTCAGCATGTACGAGGATCCGGTGTTCGCCTCGCGCGCGCTGCAGGCCGGTGCGCGCGGTTACGTCACCAAGGCGGCCGCGCCCCAGGTGCTGGTCGAGGCGGTGCTGGCCGTGGCGGCGGGCAAGGCCTTCATCGTGCCCTCGGTGGCGCAGGAGCTGGCGCTGCGCAGCCTGGCGCCGGAGGGCGGCAGCGCCGAGTCGCTGTCGCCGCGCGAGTTCGAGGTGCTGCGCATGCTGGTGGACGGCAAGTCGGTCAACGAAATCGCGCAGAGCCTGGGGCTCACGCCCAAGACCGTGGCCAACCACCAGTCCTCGCTCCGGCAGAAGCTGGGCGCGGGCTCGGCGGTGCAGCTGCTGCAGGCCGCGGCGCGGCTGGGGCTGGTGCCCAGGGTGCCGGCCGCATAGCCCGCGGGGCTTGCGGTCGGGGACCGATGCAGCGGATACGACGCCATCACAAGGAGACGGACATGGCCTATGTCGACGGATTCGTGATCCCGGTGAAGAAGGACCAGCTCGACAACTACCGCAGGATGGCTGCGCTGGGCGAGAAGGTCTGGAAGGAATACGGCGCCCTGGCCTACGTGGAATGCGTCGCGGACGAGGCGCCTTGGGGGGAAGTGACTTCCTTCCCGCGCGCCGTGCAGCTGCAGGACGACGAGGTGGTGGTGTTCTCGTGGATCGTCTATCCCTCCCGCGCGGTGCGCGACGAGGCCAATCGCAAGGCCATGGATGACCCGCGCTTCAAGGAATTCGAGAATGCGATGCCGTTCGATCCGAAGCGGATGATCTGGGGTGGGTTCACGCCCATCGTCGGGGACCTGGGCGGGGGCTGAGCGCCGGCCCGCCCGGGAAAGAAAAAAGGCCAACCGTCGCCGGTTGACCTTCATTCCCTTGGGATTGGTGGAGCGGAAGGGGATCGAACCCTCGACCTTCGCATTGCGAACGCGACGCTCTCCCAGCTGAGCTACCGCCCCACACGAGGGCGCGTATTCTAGTGGGCCGCCTTGGGCTTCGCCACCCGGATGCGCGCTGCCAAGGAGGCCCAGGCGCTGCCTTTGCCTGCCCCGGGCAGCCTTCCGTCCGGTCCGGGATCAGAACTTCACGTTCAGGCTCAGCCAGTAGCTGCGCGCCTTGTCCTTGTTGTTGTAGTGGTCGAGGTAGCTGACCTCGCCATCGCCGCGGTACAGGCCGTCCTCGTCCACGTCGATGAAGTACGTGTCGTAGGTGGTGAAGTCCCGGTCGAGCAGGTTGTTCACGCGCGCGTTCACGGTCAGCCAGTCCGAGGCTTGCCAGGACGCGCCGGCATGCACCACGGCGTAATTGCGGTAATGGCGGCGCTCGCCGGTGTCCGGGTCCACGTCGCGAAAACGTTTCGAGCGCGCCTCGGAACTGACGAACAGGTCCAGCCGGCCGGTCGCCTGCCAGTTCAGGGTGGCATTGGCCTGGTGCTTCGCCGTGTCGCCGAGCGGCTGGCCGGCCTGGGCGCCGCTCTTCTGCTCGCTGTCGGTGAGCGTGTAGTTGGCGCGCAGGGCGAGCGCCGGCGTGATGCGCCAGCGGCCGGCCACTTCCACGCCGCGGATCACCACCTTGTCGATGTTGGTGGCGCGCGTGCTGCTGCCGTAGCCCAGGTCGGCGTACTCGCCGGGACTGGCGCAGGGCAGGGTGGTGG
>QGUX01000397.1 GCA_003242275.1 Pseudomonadota bacterium
TGGGGTTATTGGGGCCAGGGGCTTTGGCGGCGGGCTGAACATGGCCCGGGGATTTCAGGCGGTTGCTGCCGACGCCAGCCACCCCCCCGAGCTTGGCGTGGCCATCTTCCCCCGCTTCCTGTACCCGTTCGAACTGGCTGCCGTGCTGCTGCTGGTGGCCATCATCGCCGCCATCGTGCTGACCATGCGCCATCGCCGGGGCCTGAAGGTCCAGGACGTCGCCGCCCAGGTGGCGGTGCGCCGCGAGGACCGCGTGCGCGTGCTGAAGATGCCGGCGGAGAAGGGCGAATGATCACGCTGCAACACGTTCTGGTGCTGTCGGGCCTGCTGTTCGCCATCGCCGTGGCGGGCATCTTCATCAACCGCAAGAACCTGATCCTGCTGCTGATGTGCGTGGAACTGCTGCTGCTGTCCGCGAACATCAACTTCGTGGCTTTCTCGCGCTACCTCGGCAACATCGACGGGCAGGTGTTCGTGTTCTTCGTGCTGACCGTGGCGGCGGCCGAGGCGGCCATCGGCCTGGCCATCCTGGTGGTGCTGTTCCGCCAGCGGCAGAGCATCAACGTTGCCGACATCGGCACGCTCAAGGGTTGAACCGTGGGACTTAATCCGAACCTGCTGCTTGCCATTCCGCTGCTGCCGCTGGTCGCGGCGGCGATCGCCGGCCTCGGTGGCCGCTGGGTGGGCCGCGCCGCCTCCGCGGGCGTCACCATCGCCGGCGTGGCCATCTCCTGCCTGCTGTCGCTGCTCGTCCTCAAGCAGGTGGCCTTCGACGGCGCGCCGGTGTTCAACGAGGCGGTCTACACCTGGCTGGTGTCCGACGGCATCCGCATGGAAGTGGGCTTCCTGGTCGACTCGCTGACCGCGATGATGATGGTGGTGGTCACCTTCGTGTCGCTGTGCGTGCACGTCTACACCATCGGCTACATGCACGACGACCCGGGCTTCAGCCGCTTCTTCAGCTACATCAGCCTGTTCACCTTCTCCATGCTGATGCTGGTGATGGCGAACAACTTCATGCAGCTGTTCTTCGGCTGGGAGGCGGTGGGCCTGGTCTCCTACCTGCTGATCGGCTTCTGGTACACGCGCCCGTCGGCCATCTTCGCCAACCTGAAGGCCTTCCTGGTCAACCGCGTGGGTGACTTCGGCTTCCTGCTGGGCATTGCCGGCGTGGTCTACTTCACCGGCTCGCTGCAGTACACCGATGCCTTCGCCGCCGTGGACCGCATCGCGGCGCAGAACTTCCACATCCTGGGCGGGGAGGGCTGGAACGCCCTGACCGTGGTCTGCATCTGCCTGTTCATCGGCGCCATGGGCAAGTCGGCGCAGGTGCCGCTGCACGTGTGGCTGCCGGACTCGATGGAAGGCCCCACCCCGATCTCGGCGCTGATCCACGCTGCCACGATGGTGACCGCGGGCATCTTCATGGTGGCGCGCATGTCGCCGCTGTTCGAGGGCTCCGAGGCCGCGCTGTCCTTCATCCTGGTGATCGGCGCCACGACCGCGCTGTTCATGGGCCTGCTGGGCATCGTGCAGAACGACATCAAGCGCGTGGTGGCGTACTCCACGCTCTCGCAGCTGGGGTACATGACGGTGGCGCTGGGCGTGTCCGCCTACGCCGCGGGCGTGTTCCACCTGATGACCCACGCCTTCTTCAAGGCGCTGCTGTTC
>QGUX01000218.1 GCA_003242275.1 Pseudomonadota bacterium
GGCGATGACCTTCGCGACATGGCGTCCCATCTGCTTGGCGGCGGGCGCGATGCCGGGCACGGGGCCGTCCGCGGTGCTGACCGCGGCCAGGTCGCCGGCCACGAACAGTTCCGGATGTCCCGCCACAGACAGGTCCGCCTGCACCGGCACGCGGCCATTGCGGTCCAGCGGCACGCCCAGCGTGCGCGCCAAGGGCGAGGCCGTGACGCCGGCCGCCCACAGCACGGTGCGTGCCGCCAGTGGCTCATCGCCGATGTGCACGCCGTGGGCATCCACGTGCGTGATCGGCGTGCCGGTGCGCACGGTGACGCCGAGGCGCTCGAGCTGGCGCTGCGCGCTGGCCGACAGCTCCGGCGGGAAGGCCGGCAGCACGCGCGGGCCGGCTTCCACCAGCACCACGCGCGCGCTCGACGGATCGATGCGGCGGAACTCGCCGCGCAGCGTGTGCCGCGCGATCTCGGCCAGCGTGCCGGCCAGCTCCACGCCGGTGGGACCACCGCCGACGATGACGAAGGTCAGCAGCGCGCGGACCTCCTGCAGATCGTCGCTGCGCTCGGCCCTCTCGAAGGCGGTGAGGATGCGCGCGCGGATCGCCAGCGCATCATCCAGCGTCTTCAGGCCCGGCGCATGCCGGGCCCAGTCGTCATGCCCGAAGTACGCATGCGACACGCCGGTGGCCAGCAGCAGGAAGTCGTAATCCAGCGCATCCTCGCCCATGTACACGCGCCGCGCCCCCGCATCGATGCGCGTGACCTCGCCGAGCTGCACGGTGACATTGGCCTGCCGGCGCAGGATGTGCCGCAGCGGCGCCGCGATCGACGGCGCCGCCAGGCCGGCGGTGGCGACCTGGTAGAGCAGGGGCTGGAAGGTGTGGTGGTTGTGCCGGTCCACCAGCACGATGTCCACCGGGGTGCGCCGCAGCGCGCGCACGGCCCACAACCCCGCGAAACCGCCGCCGATGACGACGACGCGGAGCCGCCGCGTGCGCGTTGCCGGCGCGGCCACGGTCAGGCGATGCTCACGCCGGAGCTCGAGAACGGCAGGTTCTGCACGGTGCGGCCGGTGAGTTGCGCGATGGCATTGGCCACGGCCGGCGCGATCGGCGGCGTGCCCGGCTCGCCCACGCCGCTGGGCGGGTTGGCCGAGGGCACGATGTGCACCTCGATGCGCGGCATCTGGTTCATGCGCAGCACCGGGTAGTCATTGAAGTTCGACTGCTGCACCACGCCGTCCTTCAGCGTGATCTGGCCGGTGGCGGCGGCGGCGAGGCCGTAGACGATGCCGGATTCCATCTGCATCGCGACGATGTTGGGATTCACCGCGATGCCGCAGTCCACCGCGCACACCACGCGCTCGACCTTGAAGGTGTTGCCGCGCTGCTGGCTGACCTCGACGATCTCGGCCACCACGCTGCCGAAGGACTCGTGCAGCGCCACGCCGCGCGCGGTGCCGCGGGGCAGCTCGCTGCCCCAGCCGGCCTTCTCCGCGGCGAGGTTGAGCACCGCGAGGTGCCGCGGGTGGTTGGCCAGCAGGCCGCGGCGCAGTTCCACCGGGTCCTGGCCGGTGCCGCGGGCGATCTCGTCGAGGAAGGCCTCCACTGCATAGGCGGTGTGGGTCGAGCCCACCGAGCGCCACCACAGGATGGGCACGCCCAGCTTGGTGGTGTGCAGCTCCACCGACAGGTTGGGGATCTCGTAGGGCATGTTGGCCGCGCCCTCGACCGAGGTCGGGTCCACCGGCGCGCCGCTGTCCAGCGGCGTGCCGGCGGCAATGGACTGGCCGACGATGCGCTGGCGCCAGGCGCTGATGCGGCCGCGCGCGTCCACCGTCGCGGCCAGGTCGTGCAGGTAGGCGGGACGGTAGAAGCCGGCGTGCATGTCGTCCTCGCGCGTCCACACCAGTTTCACCGGCCGGCCGCTGCCGTCGGCCCTGGCGATCGCCACTGCGTCGGCCACATAGTCGGAGAAGGCATTGCCGCGGCGGCCGAAGCTGCCGCCGGCATACAGCATGTTGATCTTCACCTGCTCCGGCTTGATGCCCAGCATGCCGGCGACCACGTTCTGGTCGCCGGTGTGGAACTGCTCGCCGTTCCAGATCTCGCAGCCCTCGGCGGTGATCTGCACCACGGCGTTCATGGGTTCCATGGTGGCGTGCGCGAGGAAGGGGAAGGCATAGCTGGCCCTGAAGCTGCGCGCGCCGTCCTTCGCCAGTTCGGCCTCGGCATCACCCTCCTGGCGCGCCGACAGGCCGGGGGTGGCGGCGAGCTCGCGGTACTGCGCGAAGATCTCCTCCGAGCCCAGGCGGAAGGCCTTGCTCTCGTCCCAGTCGATCTTCAGCGCATCGCGCGCCTTCTTCGCCGACCAGGTGTCGGTGGCCAGCACCGCCACGCCCTCGCGCAGGGTGCTCCTGAAGTGCACCACGTTGACCACGTTCGGGATGGCCCTGGCCGCGGTGGCGTCGAAGCCCTTCACCGTGGCGCCGAAGCGCGGCGGCAGCGCGGCCACCGCCACCAGCATGTTGGGCAGGCGCACGTCCTGGGTGAACAGCGCCGTGCCGGTGGATTTCTCCAGCGCGTCGAGGCGCTGCGCATCGCGGCCGATCAGCGTGAAGGAGGCCGGATCCTTCAACTTCACCTCGCTGGGCACGGGCAGGGTGGCGGCCTCCTCCACCAGCTCGCCGAAGGTGATGCTGCGGCCGCTGCCGGCGTGGCTGACGATGCCCTGGCTGATGCTGATTTCCGCGGCCGGCACGCTCCAGCGGCGGGCGGCGGCCTGGACCAGCATGGCGCGCGCGGTGGCGCCGGCCCTGCGCATGGGCTCCCAGAAGGCCGCCACGGTGGTGCTGCCGCCGGTGCCCTGCATGGCGCCGCCGAAGGCGGGATTGCCGTACAGCTTCACGTCGGCCGGCGCGGCCTCGATGACGACCTGCCGCCAGTCGGCATCCAGCTCCTCGGCGACCAGCGTGGCCAGGCCCGTGTAGGCGCCCTGGCCCAGCTCGGTGTTGGGCGAGAGCACGGTGACGCGGCTGTCGGGACCGATGCGCAGGAACTGGTTGGGCGCGAGGGTGTCCTTCGCCTGCGCGCCGCCGGCACAGGCCGTGAGCACGGCCGGTGCGCCGAGGATGGCCAGCGTGAGCCCGGCGCCCTTGATCAGGTCGCGGCGGCTGACGCCCGGCAGCGTTGCGGCATGGACGATGCGGGTCTCGTGGGTCGGATGCTTCATGGTGGACCTGCCCCGGTCAGGAGGAGAGCGCGGCGGAGGCGCGCTGGATGGCGGCGCGGATGCGGCCGTAGGTGCCGCAGCGGCAGATGTTGCCGCTCATCGCGGCGTCGATCTGCGCCTCGGTGGGACGCGGGTTCTGCTGCAGCAGCGCGGTGGCGCTCATGATCTGGCCGGACTGGCAGTAGCCGCATTGCGGCACGTTCCCGGCGATCCAGGCGTCCTGCACCGCCTTGCCGGCGGCGCTGGTGGCCACCGCCTCGATGGTGGTGATCTTCCGCCCCGCCGCCGCGGCGACGGGCAGGATGCAGCTGCGGGTGGCCACGCCGTCCACGTGGACGGTGCAGGCGCCGCACTGGGCGATGCCGCAGCCGAACTTGGTGCCGGTGAGGCCCAGCGTGTCGCGCAGGACCCAGAGCAGGGGGGTGTCTTCGGAAACGTCGGCCGTGTACTGCCGGCCGTTGACGTCAAGCGTGAACATGGAGGCTCCTCGCCGCAGGAGAACGCGGCGCGCGTCATTATCCTACAATCGCACTTGCATGACCCGGGCCGACATCACCGACGAGACCCAGCTCCTGGCGCAGGCCCTGGCGTGGCGCGAGGCCGGCCAACGCGTGGCGCTGGCCACCGTCGTTTCCACGTGGGGTTCCGCTCCGCGTCCGGCGGGAAGCCTGCTGGTCTGCAATGAAGCCGGGCAGTTCGCCGGCTCGGTCTCCGGGGGCTGCGTCGAGGTGGCGGTGATCGAGGCCGCGCAGCAGGTGATGAAGGACGGCGCGCCGAAGCTGCTGGAGTTCGGCGTCAGCGACGAGCTGGCCTTCAGTGTCGGGCTGGCCTGCGGCGGGAAGATCCGCGTGTACGTCGAGGCGCTGGAGTAGGCGATGCGGCAGGGCATGGCACATGCGCTGCTCGCTGCGCGCCGCGAGGCGCGGGCGGTGGTGCTGGTCACGCCGCTGGATGGCGGCGTGCAGCGCCTGCTCGACGAGAAGTCGCTGGAGCTGCTGGCGCTGACCGAGCCGGAACTGGCGGCGGCGGCGCGCACGGCGCTGGCCACCGACCGCGTGCAGCTCGTCACCCAGGATGATCGCGAGATCATGCTCACGCCGCACAACCCGCCGCTGCGGCTGATCGTGGTCGGTGCCGTGCACATCAGCGAGGCGCTGTGCGTGATGGCGCGGGCAGCCGGCTACGCGGTCACGGTGATCGATCCGCGGTCGGCCTTCCTCAGGCCGGAGCGCTTCCCCGGGGTGGAACTGGTGAACGACTGGCCGCAGGAGGCCTTCGCGCGGCTGAAGCCGGATTCACGCACGGCCGTGGTGCTGCTGACGCACGACCCGAAGATCGACGATCCGGCGCTGCTGGCGGTGCTGCCGTCGCCGGCGTTCTACGTCGGCGCGCTGGGTTCCACGCGCACGCATGCGAAGCGGCTGCAGCGGCTGGCCGAGGCTGGCGTGGAGGAGGGCTTGCGCGCACGCATCCACGGGCCGGCGGGACTGGCCATCGGTGCGCGCACGCCGGCCGAGATTGCGATCTCGGTGATGGCGGAGTTCACCCGCGAGCTGCGCATGGGTGGTGAGGATTCCAGGCCCGCCGGAGGTACCGGCGCCGGCGCCTGAGCGCGGCTCGAAGGGTCCTGCTCATCGCAGTTGCGGAGGAGAAGGCCAGTGCCGACAACAAGAAGCCGGCCGCGCGTTGGCACGGCCGGCTCGAGGGGGTCAGCTCCGGACCAGAAATCCGCGCGGTGACCTTCGGTCAGTCCAGCGGCAGGTCAGTCCAGCGACGAATCGGCTTCCGGGACGGAAGGCGCCGCGGGATCGGCCGGCCGCGAGGACGGACCTGAGGGTGACGGGGTGGACTCCCCGATCTCCGACTTGATCACGATCTTGTTGTCGACGCCCCGCACGCCATCGGCGGAGCGGGCGATGCGTTCGGCGCTCTGCCGCTCGGCCATCGAGTCTGCCGTGCCGGAAAGGGTGACCACGCCGTTGCGGGCATCCACGTTCACGTCCAGGCCCTCGACCTCGGAGGAGGCCAGCAGGCCCGACTTCACGCGCGCCACGATGGTGGCGTCATCCACTCTCTCGCCGACCGAACGCTCGGGCACGGCGGCATCACCGGCACGCGCCGGGGTGGCCGTGTCGCTGTCGTCGGCGTACGCGGGGCCGAGGGCGATGCCGCCGATCACCGCGGAGGCCAGCGTGGCGGCAAACAGGTTCTGGTTTCTCTTCATGGCAATCTCCTGGGACAGGATGGATGGTTTCCCTTGGTCCACAGGATCGTGGATGCGCCGCCGCGACGGCACTGGCAGCCGGTCAGAGAAGGGGTAGGACTTGTCCGAACGCTGTCGCTGCCGCAAGACAGGGTGCCGAGGCCGCCGGGATCTCCCTGCGGTAACCTTGCGTGCATGTGCTATTCGGCCAAGGTGGTTGCGAGGTGGCGCGAGTTCTGTCGCGCCTCGTCGATCCGCATCGACCTGGAGGAGTTCCACCGCCTGTACACCCTGCGCCAGCACGACGGACTCGCCGCGCGCCTGCCGCGCGGCTTCGACCTGGAGTTCAGCAGTCCCGAAGCGGAACTGGAACGGCAGATCCAGGCGGCGATCGCCGCCTGGCGCACGCAGCGCATGGCCGAGCTGGAACGCGAGCTGTTTGCCCAGCGCAGGCGGC
>QGUX01000219.1 GCA_003242275.1 Pseudomonadota bacterium
GCGTCGGCATTCTTCAGCAGCGCCTCCGGGTCGCGGCCATGCTCGGGATAGAGCGCGATGCCCACGCTGCCGTTGACCCGCAGCTCGATGCCGTTGAAGTACCAGGGCTCGCCGGTGGCGCGCAGGATGCGGCGCGTGAGCTCACGCACCGACGGCTCGTCCACGCCGGGCACCAGCAGCACGAACTCATCGCCGCCGACGCGCGCCACGGTGGCCCCGGCCGGCGCACAGGCGGTGAGGCGGCGGGCCATCACGCACAGCAGCTCGTCGCCCGCGTGGTGGCCCATGCTGTCGTTGACGAACTTGAAGCGGTCGAGGTCCACGAATACCAGCGCGAAGCGCGTGTCCGGCCGCGCGTTGCGCACGGCGTCCTCGAGCTGCTCGCGCAGCTGCGCGCGGTTGGCGAGGCCGGTGAGCTCGTCGGTGCGGGCCTGACGCTCGATGCGCTCGCGGTACTCGTGCAGCGCGGTGACGTCCTCGACGGTGCCCTCGTAGCACACCAGGCGGCCGTTCTCATCGTGGACCGCGCGGGCGTTTTCCGAGATCCAGATCAGCTTGCCGTCGCGGCGGCGCACCTGCGACTCGAAGCCGGTGACCGAGCCATCGCGGCGGATGGTCTCGATGAAGGCGGCGCGGCGGCCCGGATCCACGTACAGCTGCGAGCCGATGTCGCGCATGGACTGGATCAGCTGGCCGGCCGACTCGAAGCCGTAGATGCGCGCCAGCGCCGGGTTGGCATCGAGGTAGCGCCCGTCGGGGGAGGTGCGGAAGATGCCCTCGATGGCGTTGTCGAACAGGCTGCGGTAGCGCCGCTCGGCGTCCTGCAGCGCGCGCCAGGTGGCCTGCCGCACGCTGATGTCCTGCACGATGCCCTCCACCGCCACCACGCTGCCGTCGCGCCCGGCCAGGCCGATGCCGCGCTCCCACACCCAGCGCTCGGTGCCGCTGCGGTGGATGATGCGGTACTCGACGTCGAATCGCCGGCCCCCGGCCAGCGCCACGGCGATGGTCTCGCGGATGCGCCGGCGGTCTTCGGGATGGGTGATCTCCTCGTAGGAAACGCGGCTGTTGTAGAGCAGCTCCTCCGGCTGGTAGCCGGTGAGCGCCAGGCAGCCGTCGCTGACGAACTCCATGGTCCAGCTGGCGTCGGGAAGGCAGCGGTAGACCATGCCGTCGATGTTGGCGATCAGCGTCTGCAGCATGCGCGCGGTCTCGCGCGCGGCATGCGCGTCGCCGCCGGCATTGGCGGAGAGGACGGACTCGGGTTTGGTCGCCATCAACGATCCGGAAGAACGGTGTGCGCGGATTCTGTAAGGCCGGGGGCGCGCGGCGCGGGGCGCGCATCACACTTCATGCGATGCACCATGGGCGTGCGCAGCAGAGGTTGGTCGCACCAACAGGATGCGCGAGGTCCGGAATCCGTCGCGGCAAGGCCGCGCAGGCCTTCAGCGTGCGCGCAGCAGCCGTGCCTTGTCGCGCTGCCAGTCGCGGTCCTTCGCCGCGGCGCGCTTGTCGTGCTGCTTCTTGCCCTTGGCCAGGCCGATGCGCAGCTTGGCGCGGCCGTTCTTCCAGTACAGCTCCAGCGGCACCAGCGTGTAGCCGGCGCGCTCGACGGCGCCGACCAGGCGGTCGATCTCCGTACGATGAAGCAGCAGCTTCCTGGTGCGGGTGGGATCGGTGATCACGTGCGTCGATGCGGAAGAGAGCGGCGTGATGTGGGCGCCGTGCAGGAACACCTCGCCGTTCCTGACGAATACGTAGCTCTCGGCGAGCTGCGCGCGGCCGGCGCGCAGCGCCTTCACCTCCCAGCCCGCCAGCGACAGGCCCGCCTCGAAGCGTTCCTCGATGAAATATTCGTGGCGCGCCTTGCGGTTCTCGGCGATCAGCGCGCCGCCGTGGTCCTTGCCTCGTTTGGCCATGCGCTATTATGCGGCATGCGCCATATCCGACGCTCGGCGCTGGTGGGCACGAGCCCGCAGCGCATGTTCGACCTGATCAACGACGTTGAACGGTATCCCGAGTTCGTGCCCGGCTGCTCGGCGGCCCGGGTCATCGAGCGTTCTCCCGGCGAGCTGCATGCAGAGCTGACCGTGGGGGCCGGCATGCTCAAGGCCACGTTCTCCACCCGCAACCGCCTGAGCCCGCCGGACCTGATCGAGATCCAGCTGGAGAAGGGGCCCCTGAAGAGCCTCAACGGGCGCTGGACGCTGACGCCCGTGGCGGCCGGCGACGTGGCCGGCTGCCGCGTGGAGCTGGACCTGTCCTTCGAACCCGATGGCGGGCTTGCGGCCATGGCGCTGACGCCGGTCATCGAGAAGCTGGCCAGCTCGCTGGTGGATGCGTTCGTGTCGCGCGCGCGCCAGCAGCGTTCCGCCTGAGGCGGAGGCCTTGCCCGCTTCAGCCGCTGGGGTCCGGGGCAGCGGCGTCCGGGGGTTGCTCCTGCTGCTGCGCCCGCCTGATGGGCTGGTCACTGTCGATGCGCTCCACCTTGTCGTCCTTGAACCACACCGTGATGCGGCGCGACTCGCGGTAGCCGCGGTAGTTGTTGAAGTAGTGGTAGTAGTCCCAGCGATCATTGTTGAAGCCCGGCGGCACCATCGGCGTGCCCAGCAGGTACAGCACCTGCGAGCGCGTCATGCCGGTTTCGAGCTGGGAAATCTGGCTGTCGTCGAGCATGTTTCCCTGTTGCACGGGCATGCGATACAGGCAGCCGGCGGCAAGGGCCATCAGGGCGAGCAGCGGCAGCCGCAGCAGGGGTTTCATGTGTCGCATGGCACGGAAAGGGAGTGTAGACTTCGCATATTACCCGAGAGACGGAGTCTGCCCAATTGGAAGGCAAGGATCTGCGCAACGCGGGGCTCAAGGTCACGCTCCCGCGCCTGAAGATCCTCGAAATCCTCGAGGGAGGGTCGGCGCGGCACCAGTCCGCGGAAGACATCTACAAGGCCCTGCTCAGCTCGAACGAGGACATCGGCCTTGCCACCGTGTACCGCGTGCTCACGCAGTTCGAGGCGGCGGGCCTGGTCACGCGCCATCACTTCGAGAACGGCATGGCCGTGTTCGAGCTCAACCGCGGCGACCACCACGACCACATCGTCTGCATCGAGTGCGGCGCCGTGGCCGAGTTCGTCGACTCGGCCATCGAGGAGCGGCAGAAGGCCGTGGCGCGTGAGCGCGGCTTCGAGCTGCACGACCACTCGATGATCCTGTACGGCCGCTGCTCGAACTGCCGCAGCCGCGGCGCGGCGGGCGCGCGCAAGGGCGGCCCGCACTCCACGCACCCTCAGGGCTGAGGGGCGCGCGTCCTCGGGCGCCGGATCCGGGCGGTCTCCTGGTCCTGGCTGGCGGCCGCGGCCAGCATTTCCTGCGCGTGTGCCAGCGCCTTGCTGGTGACCGCGGCGCCACCCAGCATGCGCGCGATCTCAGGGGCCCGCTGCTTGGCCGACAGCCTGGTCAGCTGGGTGCGGGTCTGCCCGTTGCCGGTGGTCTTGGTGACCTTGATCTGGTGATGGCCCTGGGCGGCCACCTGCGCCAGGTGGGTGACGCACAGGACCTGGCCGTCCATGCCCAGGGTGCGAAGCTGCCGGCCCACCACTTCGGCGGTGGCGCCGCCGATGCCGGCATCCACCTCGTCGAACACCATGCAGCGCGGCTCCTCCGCCACGCAGGCCACCTGCACGGCCAGCGACAGGCGCGACAGCTCGCCGCCGGAGGCCACGCGCGCCACGGGCCTGACAGGCTGGCCGGGGTTGGCCGTGACCAGGAACTCCACCGCATCGAGGCCGTGCGGGGCAGGGGCGGCGTCGGGCTGCGGCGTGACCACGACCTCGAAGCGTCCGCCCTCCATGCCCAGCTGCTGCATGCGCGCGGTGATCTCGCGGCTGAAGGTACCGGCGGCGGCGCGGCGGGCCTCGGACAGCTCGCCGGCCTGGCGACGCCATTCGGCCAGCGCCTCCTCGCACCGGCGGCGCAGTTGCTCGCAACCGGATTCGGCAGCTTCCAGCCGGGCCAGCTCGGCGCGCAGCGACTCGTGCAGCGCCGGCAGCTGGGGCGGCGGCACGCGGTGCTTGCGGGCCAGCTCCTCGGCCGCGGCCAGGCGCCTTTCCACCTGCGCCTGGCGGGCGCTGTCCAGGTCCAGCGAATCGGCGTAGTGCGACAACTCCCGGGCGGCCTCGGTGATGCGGATGGCCGCTTCCTCGAGCAATGGCAGGACGGCGGCGACCCGCGCGTCCAGCGGGGCCAGCGGCTTCAGCGCCGACTGGGCGCGGGCAATGCGCGCCTGCGCGGTGTCGCCTTCGCCCTCGTAGAGCAGTTGCGCGGCCAGCTGCGTGCCCGCCAGCAGGCGGCCGCGGTTGGCCAGGCGCGCGGCCTCGGCGGCCAGCTCCTCGGCCTCCCCGGGCCTGAGTGCCAAGGCCGAGAGCTCCGCCTCCTGGAAGCGCAGCAGGTCGAGGCGCAGGTCGCGGTTGCTGAGCCTGGACTCGGCCTCGTCGAGCTCGGCCCGCAGCGCCCGCCAGGCCGCATGCGCCTCGCGCACCGCTCGGGCGCGGTCCTCCAGGCGCCCATAGGCGTCGAGCAGGTCGCGCTGCGCGGCCGGCCGCACCAGCGACTGGAACTCGTGCTGGCCATGCACCTCGAGCAGGTAGCCCGCCACGTCCTTCAGCATCTGCAGCGGCACGGCCCGGCCGTTGATGAAGGCGCGCGAGCGGCCGTCGGCATTGATCACCCGCCGCAGCAGCAGCTCGCCGTCGGTTTCGATGGCCGCTTCCTCCAGCAGGCTGCGCAGCGCCTCGGGCATCAGCCCGGGTTCGAAGGTGGCCGCCACCTCGGCACGCCCGGCGCCGGCGCGCACCATGCCCGCGTCGGCGCGGTTGCCGGCCACCAGGGTGAGCGCATCGACGATGATGGACTTGCCGGCGCCGGTCTCGCCGGTGAGCACGGTCAGGCCGCCCGCCAGTTCCAGTTCCAGCGAGTCGACGATGGCCAGGTCGCGGATGGTGATGTGCGTGAGCAAGCGTTATCTCTCGTGCCCGCCGCCGGCCCGGCCCCAGTGGAGCTTCGAGCGCAGCAGCCGGAAGTAATCGTAGCCGGGCGGGTGCAGCAGCGTGATCGATTGCTCCGTCGGGCGGATCTCCAGCCGGTCGCGCGAGGTGATCTCGCCCAGCACCACGCCGTCGCAGGTGACCTGGGCCTGGGTATCGAAACGCTCCTGCACCAGCACGGTGATGGTGCTGCGTGCGGAGACCACGATGGGACGGTCGGCCAGGGTGTGCGGGCAGATGGGCACCACGACCAGCACGTCGAGCCCGGGTTCGATGATGGGACCGCCGCAGGACAGCGCATATGCCGTGGAGCCCGTGGCGCTGGCGACCACCAGCCCGTCGCCGCCATGGCTGTTCACGAAGCGCCCGTCCACGTGCGTCTCGAAATCGAGGATGCGACCGGTTTCCCACTTGGCCAGCACCACGTCGTTCAGCGCGAGCTGGTGGCGCTCGCTGCCGTCGGCGCGGACCAGGCGCGCCTCGAGCAGGCGGCGGCGGTCGCGCTGGCACTGGCCGGCCAGCGCCTCGTCCACGCAGCGGAACATGTCCTGCGGCATCACGTCGGTGAGGAAGCCCAGCCGGCCGCGGTTGATGCCCAGCATGGGCACGTCGCTGCCGGCGAACAGCCGCGCCGCGAACAGCATCGAGCCGTCGCCGCCGATGACGATGGCCAGGCCCGCCCGCGACACCAGCTCCGCGTCGTCCACCGGCGTGGCCTGCGCGGTGATGGCGGGCGGGGCGGTGCGCTGGACCAGCACGGTCAGGCCCCGGGCCGCCAGATGGGGAAGCAGCGCCGCCGCGGATTCCCCGACGGTGCGTTCTTCGAAGCGCC
>QGUX01000220.1 GCA_003242275.1 Pseudomonadota bacterium
GCCCCCCGGACGGGGCGCCCGGGGCTGCCGGTCCCCCCGCGGTGGCCCGGCGCCCGCGGCGCCACAGGCTGCCGCGGCGGCACCGGCAACGGTCGCGGCTCCCTCCATCAGCGCCGGCGCGACTTCCGCGCCCGCGCAGCCGCAGATGCCGCCGGGCCCGAAGCCGGACCGCACCGCGCAGCTGGTGGTGCTGGGTGCCGGCCCGGGCGGCTACACGGCCGCCTTCCGTGCCGCCGACCTGGGCCTGAACGTGGTGCTGGTGGAGCGCTGGGAGTCCCTGGGCGGTGTGTGCCTGAACGTGGGCTGCATTCCCTCCAAGGCGCTGCTGCATGCGGCCAAGGTCATCGAGGAAGCCCACGAGATGGGCGCGCACGGCCTTTCGTTCGGCAAGCCGGAGATCGACCTCGACAAGCTGCGCGCCTGGAAGAAGAGCGTGGTCAGGCGCCTGACCGGCGGCCTGGTCATGCTCGCGAAGCAGCGCAAGGTCGAGGTGGTGCGCGGCACCGGCCGCTTCGTCGGCAGCCGCGTGCTGGAAGTGACCCAGCCCGACGGCAGCAAGCTGCTGCTGGGCTTTGAGCAGTGCATCATCGCCGCCGGCTCCGAGCCGGTGAAGCTGCCCTTCATGCCGCAGGACGAGCGCATCATCGATTCCACCGGTGCGCTGGAACTGCGCGGCATCCCCGGGCGCATGCTGGTGGTGGGCGGCGGCATCATCGGCCTGGAGATGGCCTGCGTGTACGACGCGCTGGGCGCCAGGGTCAGCGTGGTCGAGCTTGGGCCCCAGCTGATGCCGGGTGCCGACCCGGACCTGCTCAGGCCGCTGGAGAAGCGCCTGAAGGCTCGTTACGAAGCCATCATGACGGGCACGAAGTCCACGAAGGCGGAAGTCACCAGCGAAGGCATCCGGGTGCACTTCGAGAAGGAGGGCGGCGAGCCCTTCAGCGAGGTCTACGACCGGGTGCTGGTGGCCGTGGGCCGCGTGCCCAACGGCCGCCTGATCAACTGCGAGGCCGCCGGCATCACCGTGAACGAGCGCGGCTTCATCCCGGTGGACAAGCAGATGCGCACCAACGTGCCGGGCATCTTCGCCATCGGCGACATCGTCGGCCAGCCCATGCTGGCCCACAAGGCCACGCACGAGGCCAAGGTGGCGGCCGAGGTTGCCGCCGGCCACAAGGCGTACTTCGACGCGCGCGTGATTCCCTCGGTGGCCTACACCGATCCGGAAGTGGCCTGGGTGGGTGTCACCGAGACGCAGGCCAGGCGCGACGGGCTGGCCATCCGCAAGGCTTCCTTCCCCTGGGCCGCCAGCGGCCGCTCGCTGTCGCTGGGCCGGGACGAGGGCTTCACCAAGCTGATCGTCGACGCCGGCACCAACCGCGTGGTCGGCGGCGGCATCGTGGGTCCGAATGCCGGCGAGCTGATCGCGGAGGTCGCCCTGGCCATCGAGATGGGCGCGGACGCGGCCGACGTGGGCCTGACCATCCATCCGCATCCCACGCTGTCGGAATCCGTGGGCATGGCGGCCGAGGCGCTGGAAGGCACGCTGACCGACCTGTACATGCCGAAGAAGCCCTGATGCGGTAAGTTCTGCCCGCCGCCGGGGACAGTACGCGAAGGGCGGTTCACGCCTGGAGGGGAGGAATTCGTGGACGCGGCCAGGCTGCTGGCGGTAGAAAAATCCTTCGGCGCCCAGCGCGCCGTGCAGGGGCTGGACTTCATCATTCCGCAGGGCGAAACCTGCGGCCTGATCGGCCCGAGTGGCGCCGGCAAGAGCACCACCATCCGCATCATCATGTCGATCCTGTTCCCGGATTCCGGGCAGGTCGAGGTGCTGGGCCTGCCTTCCGCGCTCGATGCCAAGGACCGCATCGGCTACCTGCCCGAGGAACGGGGCGTCTACCGCAAGATGACCGTGGGCGCGTTCCTGCGCTACCTGGCGGGCCTGAAGGGCGCCCCCGAGGCCCGGGCCATGGAACGCGCGCGCGGGCTGCTGGCGCAGCTCGGGCTCGAGGGCATCGAGAAGAAGAAGTGCGAGGACCTGTCCAAGGGCATGCTGCAGCGGGTGCAGTTCGTCGGCGCCATCGTGCACGAGCCCGAGCTGCTGATCCTCGACGAGCCCTTCAGCGGCCTGGACCCGGTGAGCGTGCGGCTGCTGAAGACGGTGATCGCCGAGGAGAAGCGTCGCGGCGCCACCATCCTGTTCTCCACCCACGTGATGGCGCAGGCCGAGGAGCTGTGTGACCGCGTGGTGATGATCCACAGGGGCAGGAAGGTGCTGGACGAGCCCATGTCGAAGCTGCGCCGCCGTTTCGACACCCGGCGGGTGCTGTTCGAGCCGCTGGATGCGGCGGCGGACGTGGGCACACTGCGCGAGGTGCCGGGCATCCTCAGCGTGGCCCGCGCCGGGGGGGAGTACGAACTGGAGCTCGCGGCCGGCACCGACCCGTCCGACATCATGCGCGCGGTGTCGGCCCGCATCGCGCCGGCGCGCATCGAGATCGCGCGCATGCGGCTGGAGGACACCTTCATCAGCATCGTGCGCGAGGGCGGTGAATCCGAACAGGCATTGCGCGAGCACCTGCAGGGGCTGACGGGGGCGGCGGCATGAAGACCAGCCTGCATCGCATCAAGCTGGTGGCGGCGCGCGAGTTCCTCACCACGGTCTCGAGCAAGGGTTTCCTGTTCGGCGTGCTGGTGATGCCGGTGCTGATCATCGCGTTGATCACGGTGATCCCGCGGCTGATGGCCAACCGCGGCGCCCAGGTGGAGGTCGAGGTGGCCGTGATCGACGCATCGGGCAGCGGCTTCGCCGATTCCCTGCGCCGGGAGCTCGCTCCCGAGGCCATCCAGGCGCGCCAGAATGCCGGCCTGCGCGCCGCTCAGGAGCAGGTCGGCATGGGCGATGCCTCGCAGTCGGCGCGCATGCCGCCGGCGCCGGCGCGCGTGCCGGCCTTCATCGTGCGGGAGCTGCCGGCGGATGCCACCCTGGGGCAGTACCAGTCGTGGCTGACCGAACGCAACCTGGGCAAGCAGCAGCGGCGCGCCCTGGTCGAAGTGCCCGCGGATGCGGTCGAGGGCGATGCCGGGCGTGGCTACGGCACCTACCAGCTCTATGCACCGCGCAACCTGCCGCCAGATGCCGAGAGCATCCTGCACTCCGCCGTGCGCCCGGCGCTGATCGCCGAGCGCCTGCGCCGCAGCGGCCTGGATCCCGCCGTGGTGAGCGCGGCGACCACCATTGCGCGCACGTCCACCACGCTGGTCAGCGCCGACGGCAGCCAGCAGGGGGCCCAGGGCCTGAACCGCATGATGCCCTTCATCATGGGCATCCTGCTGTTCATGGGCATCATGACCGGCGGCCAGGGACTGATGACCTCCACGGTCGAGGAGAAGTCCAGCCGCGTGGTCGAGGTGCTGCTGGCCGCGGTCTCGTCGCTGGAGCTGATGTGGGGAAAGCTGCTGGGCCAGCTCGGCGTGGGCCTGGTGATGATGGGTGCGTACGTGGTGGTGGGCGTGCTGGCGCTGCTGCAATTCGCCACCATCGGCCTGATCGAGCCCCTGCTGATCCTGTGGCTGTTCCTGTTCTTCCTGATGACCTACCTGGTGTTCGGTGCCCTGATGATGGCCATCGGCGCGGCGGTGAACCAGATGGCCGACGCGCAGTCGCTGATGGGACCGGTGATGATGCTGCTGGTCATCCCCTACATCGCCACGGCGATGATCGGTGGCGCGCCGGATGCGCCCTTTGCGGTCATCAGCAGCTTCATACCGCCCATCAACGGCTTCACGATGCTGGCGCGGCTGGCATCCTCCTCCCCGCCGCCGGTGTGGCAGGTGCTGGTCTCACTGGGGCTGAGCGCGACCGCCTCCTGGCTGACCGTGTGGTTCGCCTCGAAGGTGTTCCGCGTGGGCCTCCTGATGCACGGCAAGCCCCCCACGTTCGCCACGCTGGTGAAGTGGGCACGGATGGGCTGAGGCCGGTGCCTCAGCGCCGCATCAGCCAGAGCACCAGCGTGACCAGCGCCGAGATGATGAGCGAGGTCGCCAGCGGAAAGTAGAAGCGGAACCCCGGCCGCTCGACCAGGATGTCGCCCGGCAGGCGTCCGATGGGCAGCTTCGACAGCCACGGCCAGGCGAGGCCGATGGCCACGATGGCGATGCCGATGACGACCAGCGTGCGTTGCATGCCCATGGCCCCCGCTACAGCCGCCTGAGCCGGTCCAGGTACGCGGCCTCGTCAGGCGCACGGCCGCTGCGCTGCGCTTCCCACAGCGTCTCGGCCAGCACATCGACCATGCGGTGCTCGGCCTCGTGCGTGGAACCCAGGCGCTGCGAAAGGTGCCGGTGCACCTCGGTGATGCCGGCGGGGCGGTTGGTCGCCACCTGCTCGCGCACACCCAGGTGAAGGCCCATGTGCAGGAAGGGATTGACCTGGCCCTGCTCGACGGTGAAGTCCCGCGTCAGGGCATCGGGGGCTTCCAGCAGCGCGTGGTACTCCGGATGCAGGGCGACCACGTCGGCAACCTGCGCGTCCAGCGGTTCCAGCGGCAGGCCCTCGCGGTGCCGCCGCCAGGCCTCCACATAGCGCCGGCGCAGTTCCTCGCGGCTGGAGTTGGCGAAAAACATGGCCCCAGTTTACGCGTCCCGCAGCAGTCCGGAGATCCGGCATGGCCGGACATGATGCTCCTGCCCGTCCGCGAGGAGGGGCGCAAGTTCCGCTGGCACCGGGTGCGCACGCCCTCAGGGCGGCGGGGTCTTGGGCCTGTACCGGCAGTACTGCCGGATCACGCACTCGTAGCACCTGGGCCTGCGCGCCAGGCACACGTAGCGCCCGTGCAGGATCAGCCAGTGGTGCGCGTGCTGCAGGAACTCCGGCGGCGTGACCTTCAGCAGCTTCTGCTCCACGGCCAGCGGTGTCGCCCCGGGCGCGAGCCCGGTGCGGTTGGCCACGCGGTGCACGTGCGTGTCCACCGCGATGGTCGGCTCGCCGAAGGCCACGTTCAGCACCACGTTGGCGGTCTTGCGGCCCACGCCCGGCAGGGCTTCCAGCGCGGCCCGGTCACGCGGCACCTCGCCGCCATGCCGCTCGATCAGCAGGCGGCAGGTCTCGATGATGTTCTTCGCCTTGGCGTTGTACAGGCCGATGTGGCGGATGTAGGGCGAGAGGCCCTCGATGCCCAGGGCAAGGATGGCCTCCGGCGTATTGGCCACGGGAAACAGCCTGCGCGTGGCAATGTTGACGCTGCGATCCGTGGCCTGGGCCGAGAGGATCACGGCCACCAGCAGCTCGAAGGGCGTGGAGAACTCGAGCTCGCTCTTCGGCTCGGGATTGGCCGCGCGCAGCGCCGCATAGAGGGCGGTGACCTGCTCGCGCTTCACGGGGCCGGCGACGGTCAGCTCACCTTCATGCCGGGCTTCACGCCCTCGTCCACGGTGAGCAGGAACACGCCCTGGCCATCGCCGCCCTTGTCGCTGGCGCACAGCACCATGCCCTCGGACACGCCGAAACGCATCTTGCGCGGCGCGAGGTTGGCGATCATCACCACGGTGCGGCCGACGAGGTCCTCCGGCTTGTAGTACGCGGCAATGCCCGAGAACACATTGCGCTGCTCGGTGCCCAGGTCGAGCTTCAGCTGCAGCAGCTTGTCCGAGCCTTCCACCCGCGAGGCCTCCACCACCCGCGCGGCGCGCAGGTCGAGCTTGGCGAAATCGTCGATCGTGATCGTGGCGGGTGCTGCTTTCATCGGGGGCCTTTTTTTCTGGTTGGGGGCGGGGGCGGGCGGGGGGGGCGGGCGCGCGGGGGGGGGGGGGGTGGGGTGGGGGG
>QGUX01000006.1 GCA_003242275.1 Pseudomonadota bacterium
CAAAACCCCCGGGCCGCCGGCCTGTGCCTGGGGCCGCAGGGCTTTCCCGACGCACCGAACCAGCCCGCATTCCCCGTCGCGCGGCTGGTGCCGGGCGAGATCTACGCCAACCGCATCCTGCTCCGTTTCGGCCATGAGTGAAGCAAACAGCACGCGCGTGCGCCGCCCGAAGGGCAGCCCGCATGCCGCCCTGGCGGACCTGAAGTCCCACATCGTCGCGGTGCCCGGTTTTCCCAAGCCGGGGGTGGTCTTCCGCGACATCATGCCGCTGCTGCGCAATCATCTCGCGGCCACCATCGATGCGCTCGACGCCCTGCTCTCGGCCGAGGAATGGGCGGGCGTGGATGCCGTCGCCGGCATCGAGTCGCGCGGATTCATCCTGGGGTCGGCGCTGGCCCTGCGCCGCGGCAAGGGTTTCATTCCCGTGCGCAAGCGCGGCAAGCTGCCGCCGCCGGTGTCGAGCCTGGATTACACGCTGGAATACGGCACTTCCACGCTGGAGATGCAGCCTGGCAGCGGGCGCGTGGTGCTGGTGGATGACGTGGTGGCCACCTGCGGCACGATGAGGGCCGCGGCGGAGCTGTGCCGGCAGTCGGGGTTCACCGTAAAGGCGCTGGTGGCGCTGCTCGACCTCAAACTCGCACCGCCGCTGGACTGCAACGGCCTGAAGCTGCGAACCGCGATCGACTGCGACTGATGCGCAGGCAGGCGGGTCCCTGCCCGCCGCGCCGCCCCTCAGCGCACGTCCTGGATCCCGCTGGACATGGCCTGCTCGTACGTGCTCCACCCCGACGGCATGCCGAAGGGCGCGCGGTGGAAGATGGCCTCGATGCGGCGGATCTGCCCCCTCTCGATGCGGAACAGCTCCGCGATCTGCCAGGTCCAGTTGATGCGGTGGTGGTCGAAGAAGGTGAACGAGAACACGATGCCGTAATCGCGGTCCACGGCCACGAAGCGCCGGTCGCGCACCCGGCTGACGATGCCCTTCAGGCCCTCCTCGAACTGCTTCCTGCAGGTGGTCCGCGTGCCGCCCATGGCCAGCACGTCCACGCCGTTCTCGAAGCGCACGCAGTCGTCGGTGAACGGGTAGTAGCCCTTGCCGTCGTTGTTCTCGAGCCCTGTGAAATAATAGTTGGCGGTCTCGATCAGCTCGCCGCGGCTCATGCGTTCGCCGGCGGGGATGGGCGTAGTGAAGATCGGGTGTGGTGCGCCCATGGCCTCCACGCCCTGACCGGTGGGCGGGAAGTCGCCGCGGCTGCTGTTCACGTCCGACGGACGGCTGACGAGCTGCTCGACCTCGGTGATGCGGCCGCCGCGGATCTTCAGGCGCAGCGCGATCGCGGCCAGCTCGCCATCGCTCCCGTTCGTCCCGCCCTCGCGCACCGTGCCGAGGAAGGCCACCTGCTGGGTCTCCACGTCGGGCACGTAGAAGCGGTAGTTGCCGATGCCGCTCATCGAGTGCCACAGGCCCTCGTTGCCGGCGGCAAGGGGCAGTCGCACGCCGTTTTCCGTGAAGCGCACCTCGCGCGCGAACAGGCGGTCATCGACATCCTGATCGCGCATCGCGGCGAGGTAGTCATCCACCCACTTCTTCAGGCACTCCCGGTCGCATGCGGGCGTGGCGGCCTGCAGCGCCATCGCAGGCGCGCAGGACAGGATGGCTAGAAGGGCAACGAGCTGGCGCATGTTCTGGCTCCCGTGAGCCGGCTGGAAGCCGGCATCGGATACACTGGCCGTCCTGGTCATCGACATGTTATCGGGAATCCGCACCTTCGTCCGCCTCGTCAGGCGCTTCCTTTCACTGCCGCGCTGCTATGTCTCGCTGGTCAACTGGAAGGAATGCGCGCGTTCGCGTCCTGGCGTGGCCTCCGACCTGCTGTACATCTTCTTCAGGCTGCGCTGCTTCCCCGACCATTACTCCCCCTGCCGCCTCGACGAGAAACCGCGGGAGGACTGGCACGGGTACTACGGGTCGAACTATGGCCCCATTCCCCGGGAACGGCTGCAGCGGGAGGTCCAGCCGCCCGGGTACCGGGCCATCTTCAACGACAAGGTGCTGTGCGAGGTGGTCTCGCGCGGGCTGGGCGTGCCCCTGCCCCGCTATCTGGGCGAACTGCGACCTTCGGATGACTGCGTGGCCCGGGTCACCGCCATGCTCGCGCAGGAATCCGCGCCGCGGAAGATCATCATCAAGCCGGTGACGGGCAGTGCCGGACGGGGCATCGTCGCGGCGTACAGGGATGACTCCGGCATCGTCGTCGACACTGGCAAGGCCGTGATACCCCTGTCGCGCTACAGGCCGGAAGAGCCGGCCATCGTGCAGGAGTTCGTCCCGCAGCACCCGGCCATCAGCGCCATTGCGCCACGCCCGGTGAACACCATCCGCGTTCTGACCCTGTGCACGCGATCGGGCGAGATCCTCGTCCTCAGCTCGTCGATGCGCTTCGGCGTGGGCAGTGCGACCGTGGACAACTGGAGCGCCGGCGGCGTGGCGGTGGGCGTCGACCACCGCACCGGCCGCCTGATGGATACGGCCTGGTACAAGGACGGCACGCGCTGCCACGCGCACCCGGATACCGGCTTCCGGTTCGAGGGTTTCCAGGTTCCGTTCTGGGACGAGGTGCTGGCGCTGGCGAAGCGGGTGCAGCGCGGCCTGGCCTTCTACAGGCTCATCGGCATCGACGTGGCCCTGACGCCGGCAGGGCCGGTGCTCATCGAAATGAACGCCCGTCCCGACTTCGTGTTCCAGGAGCAGACCGCGGGCCCCTTGCTGCGCGACCCGCGCGTGCTCCAGGCCTTCGGCGAGTACGGACTGCTCTACAACGGCCCGCAGCGGCGGCTGTTGCGGCAGCACCTCCGGACCGCCGGCGCGGTCACGCCGGCGGCGTGACCGGCAGCCATGTGACTACTGGTGCGCGGCAGGCTGCGCGGGCGCCGGCGCCGGAGCAGCAGGCGGTGGAGGCGGCCCGCCGGCGCCCGGCGGACCGAAGCCCGGCCGCGGCGGATTGCGCTTCAACTCGTTGGCGCGCAGCGTGAGGTAGGAACGGATTGCCTCCACGTCGGCCTCGCCCAGCGAATTGCGGAACGAGATCATGCCGCCCTCGGCGAGCGCACCGTCGATCACGATGGCCTTGAACAGCGGCGCGCTGTTCAGCGCCACGCTGTAGTTCAGGTCCGGGAAGCCGGAGAACATGCGTCCGCCCTCGTGGCAACCGGTGCAGCTGCGTTCGTACAGGTCCCGGCCGCGCGCATGCATGGCCTCGTCGCCGAAATCCGGCGGCGGGTTCAGGACCTGCGGCGCGGGCGGCGGCGGCACCGGCAACTCCACGTTGCCGCCGAGCTTGTACACCAGCAGGCGGTTCACGCCATTGGCCGCGGCAAAGCCGGTGCTGGCGGAGGAAATGGCCGCCACGTACTGCACGCCATCGATGGAGTAGCTGATCGGGCCGGGTACCACGTTGCCGTAGGTGCGCACCGACCAGACCTTCTCGCCGGTGTCCGCGCGGAAGGCGCTGAACATCTGTCCCGCGGTGCCCTGGAACACGAGGTTGCCGGCGGTCACCAGCGTGCCGGCGCTGCCATTGCCTTCGCGCTGCTTCCACGCCACCTTGCGCTGGACCGGATCCCAGGCCATCAGCGCCTGGCCCGTGTCCTCGACCACCGGCCGGGTCTGGCCCTGCGGCTGCTTGCTCATGTTCACGTCCACGAGCTGGTTGCCGAGGATGCGGGCGCCCTTCTCGGCCACGAAGGAGCTCACGCCGAAGCGCATCGGGAAGTAGAACAACCCCGTGCGCGGGCTGAACGACTGCGGATGCCACACGTGCGACTGCGAGGGAATCACGTAGAAGCCCTCGGGGCCGTAGATGGCCGCCGGGTTCATGATGGGCGCCCAGTTCTTCTCCTTGTCGAAGCCCAGTGCCCAGTTGATCTGCGGCACGTAGGGATCGGCCGACACCACCTTGCCGGTGGCGACCTCGATCACGTAGAAGACGCCGTTCTTCGGCGCCTGCATCACCACGCGCTTCTGCTGCCCGTCGATCACGAGGTCGGCGATGGTGAGCGGCGAGGTGTTGTCGAAGTCGAAGCTGTCCTTGGGCACCGTCTGGTAGTGCCACCTGTACTTGCCGGTGGTGCCGTCGAGCGCAACGATGGAGGTGACGAACAGGTTGTCGCCGCCGCCGGGCGAGCGGATCGAGTGCGGCCACGGAATGCCGTTGCCGGTGCCGAAGATCACCGTGTCGGTCACCTCGTCGTAGACGATGCCGTCCCACACGGTGCCGCCGCCGCCCTGCTTCCACCACTCGCTGCCCTTCCACGTCTCGGCGGCCATGGCCATCACGTCATCGGACACGTCGCCCTCGGGCATCTTCGAGGGGTCGCCCGGCACGGTCCAGAAGCGCCACAGCTTCCTGCCGGTCTCGGCGTCGTAGGCATCCAGGAAGCCGCGGGTGTAGAACTCGCCACCGCCCTGGCCGATGTAGACGATGCCCTTGCCGATGCGCGGCGCGCCGGTGATCGAGTAGGGCAGCTCGGGATCGGTGACCCGCACGTCCCAAACCTTCTGGCCGGACTTCGCGTCCAGCGCCACCAGGCGGCCGTCGATGGTGCCGATGATCAGCTTGCCGTTCCAGTACGCGGCTCCGCGGTTGGAGATGTTGCAGCAGATGCTGGTGGCGGCGAGCTCGCGCGGCACCTGCGGGTCGAACTTCCACAGCTGCTTGCCGGTGACGGCGTCGAAGGCGAACACCTTGCTCCACGGGCCGGTCATGTACAGCGTGCCGTTCACCACCAGCGGCGTGCTCTGGTAGCCGCCCTTGTCCGGAATGTCGGCGTACCAGGCCAGGCCGAGCTGGCCGACATTGTCGGCATTGATCTGGTCCAGGGGAACGTAGCGCTGCTCGTCCGCGGTGCGGCCGTGGGCCGTCCACTCCAGGTCCGGGATGCGGCCGGGCGCGGCCGTCATCGAGGAAGTGGAAGCCAGCAGGCTGGCCATGGCCGTGAGGCCCAGGAACAGGCGACGCATTGGTTTTCCCCCGGTTCGAGACTTCGGACGAGGGCGCAAGGGTAGCAGCGCTGCCGATCGGGGCGCCACCGGCCGGGCACGGAGGGCATGGCGCGATTCCGCGGGACCTCGTCCGCCATGCGCCCCGGGGACTCCCCCGGATTGCGGCGGGCCGGCGAGAGCCGCCCCGGTTCAGTCCCCGGCCCGCCGGTCGGGGACGCGCCGGGCCTGCGGCGCGAACCTCAGGGGCGCGTCTGCTCCGCGGACACGATCATCAGGTTCGGAACCGGCAGGCAGCCATAGTAGGTGCCGTCGGTCACCACGGACGCCACGCACGGGGCCTGCGACATCTCCGCCACGAACGACATGTCGGTGATGTAGCCGAAGGCGGCGTAGCCACCGTTGATGTAGTCGAGCGCCTGGTTGTCGGCCAGGTTGATGAAGAACTGGGAGGTCGCGGAATTGGGCAGGTTGGTGCGCGCCATCGCGACCGTGCCGCGCACGTTCGACACCTTGACCTCCAGCGGGATCGCGGGATAGGGAGTCGTCTTGAGAACGGGATTCTGGTCAGCGGCAAGCGGGGCCGCGTATCCACCACCCTGGAATACGAAGCCAGGATCCTTGCGATGGAAGATCGTCCCGTGCGAGCATGATGCCCGCGCAAGCGAGGAACCTGTTCGAGTTGCGCATTGGCTGACGCTACCACGCCGGATCATGATCGATCCATCCACCAGAAGAGGTAGTTAAGCCAGGCCCCCGCACCGCGCGTTCAGCTCCGGTTCATCTTGTTCATGCGAGCGGCTGGAGCCGCATCGAACGCAGCCGCAGCGAGTTTGCAATCACCGACACCGACGACACGCTCATGGCCAGGCTGGCGAGCATCGGCGAGAGCAGCAATCCCAGCGCCGGATAAAGCACGCCGGCCGCCACCGGCACTCCGAGTGCGTTGTAACCGAATGCGAACCACAGGTTCTGGCGGATGTTGCGCATCACCAGCTTCGAGAGCCGCACGGCGCGAACGATACCGCGCAGGTCTGCCTTCACCAGCGTGATGCCGGCGGTCTGCAGCGCGACGTCCGTGCCGGTGCCCATCGCGATGCCGGCATCGGCCTCTGCCAGCGCGGGGGCGTCGTTCACGCCGTCCCCGGCCATCGCCACCACTTCGCCGCGCTTCCTGAGGTCGGCGATCACCCTCGCCTTGTCCCGGGGCTGCACGTTGGCCACGATCTGGTCGATGCCGAGCGATGCGCCCACCGCCCGCGCAGTGCGCTCATCATCGCCGGTCAGCATCAGGACACCCACTCCGGCCTCGGCCAGCGAGGCCAGCGCCTCCCGCGCGGACTCGCGGATCGCGTCGGCCACGGCCACCACGCCGGCCAGGCGGCCATCGACGGTCACGAACACGGCGGTCGCTCCCCGTGTGCGTACCTCCTGCGCGAACGCCTGCAGGGGTGCGGCATCGATGCCATGCCGCTGCATGAGTTCCGCATTGCCGGCCAGGACCATCCGTCCCTCCACCCTGCCCCGCACGCCCCTGCCAGGATCGGAGTCGAACTCCTCGACCCCTGGCACGGCGACTCCGCGGTCACCCGCGCCCGCGACGATGGATCGCGCCAGGGGATGCTCGCTGGCCGATTCCACGGCGGCTGCGAGCCGCAGCACCTCCGCCGCATCGAAACCGGAGGCCGGCTGGACGTGGTGCAACGTCGGCCGACCCTCGGTCAGCGTGCCGGTCTTGTCGACCACCACCACCGTGACCTTCTCCATCCGCTCGAGCGCCTCCGCATCGCGGATCAGCACGCCCTCGCGCGCGCCGCGGCCGACGCCCACCATGATCGACATGGGCGTCGCGAGCCCGAGCGCGCAGGGACAGGCGATGATCAGCACCGACACCGCCACCAGCAGCGCATGCACGAGCCGCGGCTCAGGACCAGCCACGGCCCAGATGACGGCCGCGATGACGGCGGCGGCCACCACGGCCGGAACGAACCATCCGGACACCCTGTCCGCCAGGCGCTGCACGGAGGCCTTCGAGCGCTGTGCCTCGGCCACCAGCGCGACGATCTGCGACAGCAGCGTCTCGCTGCCCACCCGCCCGGCCCGCATCACGAAGCTGCCGCTGCCGTTGAGGGTGCCACCGGTGACGGGATCAGCGACGGCCTTGCGGACCGGGTTGGGCTCGCCGGTGATCATCGACTCGTCCACGTGGCTGCCGCCTTCCACGACCACGCCGTCGACCGGAACGCTCTCGCCGGGCCGCACCCGCAGCACGTCTCCCACGTTGACCGCCTCGAGCGGCACGTCATGCTCGCCGCCCGCGCCATCCAGCCGGTGCGCGATCTTCGGCGCCAGTCTCAGCAGCGCGCGGATCGCGTCGGACGTGCGCGCCCGCGCGCGCAGTTCCAGCACCTGGCCCAGCAGCACCAGCGTGACGATGACCGCGGCGGCCTCGAAGTACAGCGGTGGCGCCCCGCCGCCGGTCGCGAGGAACGATGCCGGCAAGAGGCCGGGTGCGACCGTCGCCGCCAGCGAATACAGGTACGCCGCGCCGGTGCCCAGCGCGATCAGCGTGAACATGTTGGGCGCCCGGTTGCGGATGGACTGCCAGCCGCGCTCGAAGAAGGGCCACCCGGCCCAAAGCACCACCGGAGTGGCGAGCAGGAGCTGCGCCCAGGCGACCGGCGCATGGCCGAACAGCCGCATCGGGTCGATGGACGGGGCCAGCTCGCCCAGCATCGCCCACAGGATGGGCGCGGTCAGCAATGCCGCGACGATGAATCGCCGCGACATGTCGGCAAGCTCCTCGCCGCCGGCCTCCTCGCCCGCGGGCAGCAACGGTTCGAGGGCCATGCCGCAGAGGGGACATGGCCCGGGCTGCGCCTGCCTGATCTGCGGGTGCATCGGGCAGGTCCAGACGGCGCCGGCCGGTGCCGGACCAGCGGATGCCGGGGCGTGACCGTGTGCAGGCGTGCCTGCATGGGCGTGACCGTGCGCATGCGGCGCGCCGTGATCCCCGTGCCCATGTCCGTGCCCTTGCAGGTAACGCCCGGGATCCGCGATGAACTTCTCCCGGCAGCGCGGACTGCAGAAATGGAAGCCCCGGCCCTCGTGCACATGGCCCGGCGCCGTGGCCGGGTCGACCCTCATTCCGCAGACAGGATCGGCGACCCGCCCGTCGGCGACATGGTGTGGGCGCGGCGCGTTCATCGTGCGTCCCCCGAAGTCAGCGGCGAGATGATGGGACAGGATTCCGGCGTTCCTCGCGCGGCGATGAACTTCAGCCGCGCGACGTCCTCACAGCCGTACTGCCGGTAGCCGGATTCACGGCGCGCGGGAGGCGGCAGCAGGCCGTTGCGTTCGACGTAACGGATGGTGTCGATGCTGACGCCGGCTGCCTTCGCCAGCCGGCCGATGGTCATGCCTTGCATGGGGTTCCTCCGCAAGGGAGGCCAGTCTAAACCCTGGAGTCTGGTCCAGAGTCAACGACAGCCCGTGGGCTACCTGAAGCCGTGCTAGTGTGAGTGGCCATGCTCCAGCCGGATTCGCGCGCCATCCGCATGCGAATTGCCGCCGCCGCCGGCACGCTGCTCATGCTCGGCGCCATTGGTCTCGCGCTGCGCTGTGCCTCGCCCGCGCGGGCGAGCTGCTCGATCTCCACCCTGTTCGGCGATGAGCCGCAGCTCGACGTGCCCTATGTCACCACCCGTCCGGAAACCATCGCGCTGATGCTGGAGATGGCCGGAGTCGGCCCGGACGACCACGTGATCGACCTCGGCACCGGCGACGGCCGCATCCTGATCGCGGCGGCGCGCGACCGGGGCGCGCGCGGCCTGGGCGTGGATATCGACCCGGTGATGATCCGGCGTGCCCAGGCGAATGCCCGCCGCGCCGGCGTGGCCGACCGCGTCAGCTTCGAGGTGCGCGACCTTTTCGAGACGCCGCTGGGCGAGGCGGACGTGGTGACCATGTACCTGCTGCCGCAGGTCAACCTGCGCCTGCGGCCACGCCTGCTGGCGGAATTGAAGCCAGGATCGCGCGTGGTGAGCCATGCCTGGGACATGGGCGACTGGGAGCCCGACGAGGTCCGCCGCGCGGGCGGGGCCGTCGTGTACCTGTGGAGGATTCCCGACCGGGCGGCTCCATAGCGCCCCGTCCATTGAAACACACCCCCGCCGTCGCTATTTTTCTGCCGCTGCGCGCGGGGGGCGCAGGGCCCCGCCTCCGCGGCCTGCAGGACATGACAGTCGTTCTGTGAACCACAAGACGCGCTGACCATGCGACGCATCAGACCGCCACCGATCCGTCACGGGCACTGACCCGCAACCTTTCGGATTTGTCATGAAGCTGCCGCGCCGGGTCCGTCCCGGATCCATGCCGGCGCCTTCCCCCTGCTTGGAGGAGACCCAGCGATGATCCAGGTGCAGAACCTGATCCGCCGTTATGGCGATTTCACGGCCGTGGACGACGTGAGTTTCCGCATCGGCCGTGGCGAGGTCGTGGGACTGCTCGGCCACAATGGCGCCGGCAAGACCTCGATCATGAAGATGCTCACCGGCTACCTCGAGCCGACCTCCGGCTCGGTGCGCATCGACGGTGAGGAGATGCGGCCGGAGGCCACCGCGCTCCGCGCCCGCATCGGCTACCTGCCGGAGAACTGCCCGGTGTGGCCGGAAATGACGGTGATCGACTACCTGTCCTTCCAGGCCGCGCTGCACGGCGTGCCCCCGGAGCGGCGCAACGCGGCGGTGGCCGCGGCGATCCGCCGCACGGCGCTGAAGGACAAGGCCACCGCGACCATCCAGACGCTCTCGCGCGGCTACCGCCAGAGGGTGGGCGTGGCGCAGGCCATCCTGCACGATCCGCAGATCGTGATCCTCGACGAGCCGACCAACGGCCTCGATCCCACGCAGATCCGCCAGATGCGCGCGCTGATCCGCGAACTGGCCGCGAATGCCACCGTGATCGTCTCCACGCACGTGCTGCAGGAGGTGCAGGCGGTATGCGAGCGCGTGCTGATCCTGCGCGCCGGCCGGCTGGTGCTCGACTCGCGGCTGGACGAGATCGAGCGTTCCTCGGCGCTGGAGGTGGCCGTGGAAGGCGATGCAAGGACGGCGCTCTCGTCCGTGGAGGGCATCGGCACGGTGCACGACCTCCCGGCAGCGGGCAACCTGCGCCGCTACCGCATCGAGGGCGATCCGTCGCTGGCGCCGCGCATCGCCGCGGCGCTGGCGGCCGCCGGGCTGCCACTGCACGAGCTGCGCGGCGAGCGGCGCGACCTGGAGGCGGTGTTTGCCGCCGTGAACGAGGCACCGGCGGAAGCGGAGGCGGCCCATGCGTAAGGAGTGGCTGCGACAGACCATGGAAGTGGCGCGCAAGGAGTTCCGCGCGTACTTCACCACGCCCGCCGCGTACCTGTTCCTGGGGGCGTTCCTGGCGGTGACGCTGTTCGTGTTCTTCTGGGTGGAGACCTTCTTCGCCCGCAACATTGCCGACGCACGGCCGCTGTTCGAGTGGCTGCCGCTGCTGCTGGTACTGCTGGTGGCGGCACTGACCATGCGAAGCTGGTCGGAGGAGCGCCGTGCCGGAACCATCGAGAGCCTGATGACATCGCCCACGCCGCCGTGGCAGCTCGTGCTGGGCAAGTTCGCCGCGGTGATGGCGCTGGTGGCGCTGGCCCTGCTGCTGACCCTGCCGCTGCCCGTCACGGCGGACATCCTGGGTCCGCTGGACTGGGGCCCGGTCGTGGGTGGCTACGTCGCCACGCTGTTCCTCGCCGCCGCCTACACGGCCATCGGCCTGTACATGAGCGGCCGCACCGACAACCCGGTGGTCTCGCTGATCCTGACCAGCGCCGCCTGCGGCGCGCTGTACTTCATCGGCTCGCCGCTGGTGACCACGCTGTTCGGCGATACGGTGGGCGCGTGGCTGGCCGGCATCGGCACCGGCTCGCGCTTCGAGTCGATCGCGCGCGGCGTCCTCGACCTGCGCGACATCTACTACTACGTGTCGCTGGTTGGCGTGTTCCTGGCGCTGAACCTGTACACGCTCGAGCGCCTGCGCCGTGCCGGCAATCCCGCGGGCGACGCCCAGCGCCGCGCGGCGTGGATGCTGGGCCTCACGGTGGCCAACCTGCTGGTGGCCAACCTGTGGCTGGCGCAGGTCCCGCGGGCCCGGGTCGACCTGACGGCGGGCAATGTGTACTCGCTGTCCGAGGCGACGCGCAGCGAGATTGCCGCGCTGCCCGAACCGGTGACGCTGCGCGGCTACTTCTCCGCCCGCACCCATCCGCTGCTGGCGCCGCTGGTACCGCGGCTGAAGGACCTGCTGCGCGAATACGAAACCATCTCCGGCGGCCGGGTGCGCGTGGAGATCGTCGACCCCACCCGCAACTCCGAGGCCGAGGAGCAGGCCGCCTCGCGCTACGGCGTGCAGCCCGTGCCCTTCCAGACCGCCGACCGCTACGAGGCGGCGGTGGTCAGCTCGTACTTCGACGTGGTGGCCAGCTGCGGCGACGAGTTCGAGAAGCTGGGCTTCCGCGACCTGATCGAGGTCAAGGGCCGCGGCGAAGGTGAACTGGACGTGGTGCTGAAGGATCCGGAGTACGCCATCACGCGCGCCATCCGCCGTGCCGCGGCCGCCTTCCGCGCCGGTGGCACGACCTTCGCCTCGCTGGAAAAGCCGGTGACCTTCCATGGCTACTTCTCCCCGGACGAGCGCCTCCCCGAGGTGCTGCGCAACCTGCGGCAGGACGTGGACGCCGTGCTCGGCGAGTGGCGCGGCAAGGCCGGCGACAAGCTCAAGGTGAGCATCGAGGATCCCGATGCCAACGGCGGCAGGTTGGGCCGCGAGCTGGGTGAACGCTACGGGCTGGTGCCGCAGTTCGCCAGCCTGACCGACCCCACGCCGTTCTGGTTCTACATGCTGCTGGAGGGCGACGGCGAGCTGGTGCAGGTTCCCCTGCCCGAGACGCTGGACCGCGAGGCGCTGAAGCGCTCGATGGAGGCGGCGCTGCGCCGCTTCACGCCCGGCGCGCTGCGCACCGTGGCGCTGGTGAAGCCCTCGCCCGGCATGTCCATGGGCATGGGCGGCGGCCCCACCTACCAGCAGCTCGAGGCCGTGCTGGGCGAGAACCTGAAGATGAGCCCCACGGACCTCTCCGGCGGCGTGGTGCCCGCCGAGGCCGACGTGCTGCTCGTGCTGGCGCCGCGTGACCTGGACGAGAAGCAGCGCTTCGCCATCGACCAGTTCCTCATGCGCGGCGGCAGCGTGGTGCTGGCCACGGCGCCATTCGATGTGGAGGTCGCCGGCTCGATCAATGCCCAGAAGCAGAGCTCGGGGCTGGAGGACTGGCTGAAGCACTACGGCGTGACCGTGCAGGAGTCGATGGTGCTCGACCCGCAGAACACCGCGCTGGCCGTGCCGGTGGAGCGCTTCATCGGCGGCCTGATGTTCCGCGAGTTCCGGCTGATGCCGTATCCGCACTTCCCCGACATCCGCGAGGACGGCCTGGCCGGGGACAGCCCCGTGACCTCCTCGCTGGGACAGCTCACCTTCGCGTGGGCCTCGCCCATCGAGGTGGATGCGGAGCGCAACGCCGGCCGGAAGGTCACCACGCTGCTGCGCAGCTCGCGGCAGAGCTGGGTCTCGGATTCCACCAATGTCCTGCCCGACTACGGCCGCTATCCGGACACCGGCTTCGAGCCGCGCGGCGATCGCGGGCCGCGCACATTGGCCGTGTCGCTGGAGGGCCGCTTCGACTCGTTCTATGCCGGCAAGCCCTCCCCGCTGGGTGATGACGGCGCCAGCCGCGGTGTGCTGTCGCAGTCGCCGGACACGGCCAAGCTGGTCGTGATCGGCAGCAACGGTTTCGGCTCGGACGCGGCCATCAACCTGGTCTCCCAGTCGCTCAACGTGTTCTACACCAAGCCGCTGGACTTCCTGCAGAACACCATCGACTGGGCGCTGGAGGACCCGGGCCTGATGACGCTGCGCGGCCGCACCCAGCTCGCGCGCACGCTCGATCCGCTGGACGACCGCGAGCGGCGCTTCTGGGAGATCGGCAATTACGCAGCGGCCGTATTCGGCCTGGTGATCGTGTGGCTGTGGCGGCGCCGCGTGCGTTCCGCCGACCAGCTGCGCTATGCGCGTGTGCTGGGGGAGGTTTGAGAGATGAAGGACAGGACCAGGCTGCTGGCGGGAATCCTCGCCGCGCAGATCGTTCTCGTGGCCGTGTTGTGGCTGCTGAATCGCGCACCCTCGGCGGCGGGCCAGCCGCTGCTGGAGGTCGAAGTGGCCCAGGTGGACGAGGTGATCGTCGAGGGGCCGAAGGACGCCAGGGTGATGCTGCGCAGGTCCGGCGAGGACTGGCTGGTGGATGGCGCATTCCCCGCGCAGTCCTCGAAGGTGAAGACCCTGCTCGAGGACCTGGCCAAGGTGGTGGCCGGTGCGCCCGTGGCGACCAGCAATGCCGCGGCCGCGCGCTTCCGCGTCAGCGACGAGGACTTCGAGCGGCGCATCACCCTGCAGGGTTCCGGCAGGCAACTCGCCCGGCTCTACCTCGGCAGCTCGCCGGGTTTCCGGCGGGTGCACGCGCGGCGCGGCGAGGACAACGAAGTGTACGAGATCGCGTTCTCCGCCTTCGACGTGCCGGACTCGGCGGGAGGCTGGCAGGACCGTGACCTGCTGAAGATGCCGCTGGAGGAGATCGAGGCGATCACACGCGGCGAGCTGGAGATGGTGCGCCACGCGGCGAAGGCCGCAATGGCCGGGCCGGGCGAGGGCGGTGATCCTTCCTCCGGCGCAGCCGAAGCCGCGCCCGAGTGGACCGCCACGCGCAAGGGATCACCGGTCAGGCTCAAGTCCGGTGCCGCCAGCCACCTGGCGAGCCTGCTGGCCAACCTGACCTTCGAAGCCGCGCTCGTGGGTGACGCCGCCAGCGAGGCCGCGGAAGGCGGCAAGGTGGCGCTGGAACTGGAGGTTCGCCGGCGCGGCGTGGCCCAGCCGATCACCTACCGCTTCGAGCGCAAGGGCGAGGAAGGCCCCTTCACCCTTCATGTATCGACGCGCCCGGAGCCGCTGCGGGTGGCGGCGTACGTGGTGCAGCCGCTGATCGACGCGGCCGGGGATACGGCGCTGCTGGAGGATTCCAGAAGTTCAAGGTGAGGGTGAAGTGCCCCGCTCCGCCGGCGGGGCACTTCCTGCTTGCCGCATCGAGTGCGTTGCCTCGGCCGGGACGGGTGCCCGCGCACGACAGCCCCGCGCTGTCGTTGTCAAGGCAACTGCCATGTTGAACGCCGCGGCCATTGCGATGCCCGGAAAGCGCGCGCATCCTCACGCGTGGCTGACATCCGTCGCCACTTCAAGGAAGAAGAACGACGCCAGGGTTCCGCATGGCCAGCAGTTCCACGCCGAGATCACCAGGGCTGGATCCGAGGGGAAAGCTGAAGGAAGGCGTCCTCCGGCGCTTCGTGTTCCAGACCTTCGGCCGCTCACGCCACACGCAGGACAGTCCGGTGATGCCGGACGTCTTCCTCCGCTACATCCGCGCCGCCGAGAAGCAGGCGGGCGGCGGCGGAACCCATGGCGACCTGGTCGACCTGCTGCTGACGCCGTGGTCGGGCGTGAGGCCGGGGCAGGTCGCGCATGACCTGAACGAGCGGCTAAGGGCGGACAGCATCACGCTGCAGAAGAAGGCGCGCATTGCCCTCAGCGGCAGCCGGGTGGTCGTCGGCGCCAACCTCGATACGCTGGTGCGGCACGTCGTGCAGATGACCGGCTGGTGGGTGCGCCTCTTCTGGAGTGGCATCAGGAAGCGGGCCGGCAGGCAGTTCGACAGCCTCGAAGCAGGGCAGCTCGACAGCCTGGCGCAGGCGGAGTTCGACGCGTCCATCGAATGCATCCGCAGGAGCATCGACCAGTACGGGGCGGTCCGCGGCCCGGGGATCAACTTCGAGCTGTCGCGGTTCGGCGCACTGGTGGGGTTCATCGCGCTGCTGCGGGAAGCCCGCACGCCGGGCCGGAAGGCCGAACTGGCCACCCTGGCCTACAAGCTCGGCGCTCCGTCGCCGGCGGACGAGGAGGAACTCGAGCTGCTGTCGGAAGCGCCGCGCGACCTCGACGAGACCAGCCTTCGGCTCACCCCGAAGGAGGCGAAGAACCTCCACGCGATGTACGAGCGGGCGCGGGAGCTGCTGCGCCCGCAGGGCTACCGGTTCCAGAACGGAATCTTCCTGGTCAGCCTCAACCGCCGCGCCGCGCAGTCCGTGTTCGAATCGCGGGCGACGGTGAAGGCCGACGCCGCACAGAACGTCTTCAGGATCGACACCACCGGCATCGTCTTCGCCGTCATCGACGGCGGCATCGATGCCATGCACCCCGGGTTCGTCGACAGGTCCGACGAGCGCGTGCAGGCCTTCCGCGAAGAGCATCCGGGCAAACGCCTTCCGGAAGAGCTCCTGCTCGACGCATCGCGGGTCAGGCAGACCTACGACTTCACGATCCTGCGCGACATCGTGGCCAATGCCATGTTCCTGGAGAAGCCGGCGAGCATCCCCAGGACCGTGCCGAACCGCGAGACCATCATCCAGCTGGCACGCAATCCGGCCAACCGGAAGATCCTCGGCGCCCTCGCCGACCGCGTCACCAGTGCGAGCGACCTCGACTGGGAACTGGTCAGTCCCCTGATCAGGGTTCCGCACCGGCTGCCTGCGGGCAATTTGGCCGGGCGTTCCCGTGCCATCGCCGGGACCGGCGCCACGTCCTGCTACGTGCGTCCGGGCACCGACCATGGCACGCACGTCGCCGGCATCCTGGCAGGCTACCGCGAGGACGATCCCGACACGGGCGGCCGCAACCTGATCGGCATGTGCCCGGAACTCTCCCTTTACGACCTGCGCGTCTTCGACCAGAAGGGACAGGGCGATGAATTCGCCATCCTGTGCGCGATCGAATTCGTCGGCTGGCTCAACCGCGATCGCAACACGCCGGTGATCCATGGCGTCAACCTCTCCCTGGCGCTCGCCCACGACGTGGATGCCTTCGCCTGCGGCCAGACGCCGATCTGCGAGGCCTGCAATCACCTGGTCGGTGCCGGTACCGTGGTGGTGGCCGCCGCCGGCAACACGGGGTTCGACGGCGGTCCCAGCATGGAGAGGCGCAGCCTGGGCAATGGCTACCGCGCCATCAGCATCACCGATCCCGGCAATGCCGAGAGCGTCATCACGGTCGGGTCGACCCACCGCCGCGACCCGCACCTGTACGGCGTCAGCTACTTCTCGGCCCGCGGGCCGACCGGCGACGGACGGCGGAAACCGGACCTGCTCGCGCCCGGCGAGAAGATCACTTCGTTCACGCCCAACGGCGGCAGCCGTCGCATGGACGGCACGTCGATGGCCGCACCGCATGTCTCCGGCGCGGCCGCCCTGCTGATGGCGCGCTATCCCGAACTCATCGGCCGACCCGGACGCATCAAGGAAATCCTGATGAGCACGGCCACCAACCTGAAGCGGGAGCCGAACTTCCAGGGGGCCGGGCTGCTGGACACCCTGCGCGCGCTGCAGGCCGTCTGAAACGTGAATCGGGGGGGGACAGGGAGGTCCGCATGGTCACGCTGGAGGCATTGAATGCACTCGCCGGGGATTGCCTGATCCTGCGCTACAAGGGGACGGGCGGCAAGGAAGCCCTCTGGCTGATCGACGGCGGCCCGAGGACCGACACCGAAAAGGGCATCACGGTCTGGAGCCAGGTGCTGCTGCCGCGGTTGAAGCAGATCGCCCGCGCACTGGGAGTCAGCGGGCCGCTGCCCATCGCGCTCGGGATGGTCAGCCACGTCGACGACGACCACATCAACGGCATCCAGAAGGTCACGACGGCGGTGCTCAATGCGACGCCAGGGAACCCCGCGCCGGTGAAGTTCGAGCGCTTCTGGTTCAACTCCTTCGACAAGCTGGTCGGACCCGCGCCGCAGGGCCTCGGGGCGGCAGCCGCCGCGGAAGTGGCCTCCTTGCAGTCCCTGGGACAGGAGCTTGCATCCACCCTCGGCGCCCGGGCGGGAATCGACGGACCGGAAGTGGAGCACTCCGGGCTGCTCATGCAGAGCATCGCCCAGGGCATCTCCCTCGCCAGCGACCTCGCAGCCCTGAGGCTCGGCGGCAATCCCCCGTTCAACGACCTGGTCATGGCCAGGCCGGGCCAGCCGAAGGTCAACATCCAGGGCGCCAAGGTGACCGTGCTCGGCCCCCGGAAGAGCCGCATCGAGGCCCTCCGCAAGGACTGGCAGGCCGCGCTGGAGAAGCCGACGAAGAAGGCGCGCCAGGCGGCGCTGCAGGAGCTGTTCCTGCCGAGCAGGAAGCTCGACCGGTCGGTTCCCAACCTGTCCTCCATCGTGGTGCTGGTGGAAACCGGCGGCAGGTCGCTCCTGCTGACGGGCGATGCCCACGGGAGCGACATCGTCAAGGCCTGGGACGAGCTCGGCCTGCCCAGGCCGGCGAAGGTGGACCTGCTCAAGATGCCCCACCACGGAAGCATCCGCAACGTCACCGAGGAGTTCATGAAGTTCTTCGAGGCGACACACTATGTGTTCTCCGCCGATGGCAGGCACGACAACCCGGATGCGCCGACGATCGAGGCACTGGTGAAGCTGCACGGGGACCGCCCGATCAAGCTCCACTTCACCAACGGGGACATCGAGTGGGCGAAGCCGTACAAGATCGAGAAGAACGGCAGGAAGGTGAAGAACCTCGCCGATCTCCTGCAGGAGCTGAAGAAGGCCTACGGCGGTCCCTGGACCACGAGCATGCGCGCGAACGACCAGCTCTCCGTGATCGTGGAACTGTAGGAACCCCTCCATGCCCAGGAACATCGTCGTCTGCTGCGACGGCACGGCCAACCAGTTCGCCGTGGACCGCACCAATGTAGTCAAGCTCCTCTATACCCTCGAGCACGACCCGGATACCCAGGTCATCTACTACCACCCGGGCATCGGGACGATGGAGGCCGTCGGCGCGGTAACGAAGATCGGCCGCCGGGTGACCAAGCTGCTGGGCAAGGCCATCGGGTACGGACTCGAGACCGACATCCGCGACGCCTACGTCTTCCTGATGCACAACTTCCAGCCGTGCGACCGCGTGTACATGTTCGGCTTCAGCCGCGGCGCCTACACCGTCCGTGCCGTGGCGTCGCTGCTGCACATGTACGGACTGATCCAGCCCGGCAACGAGCCACTGGTGCCCTATGCGATCCGCATGATGATGGCGGCCAGGAAGCTGCAGGACAGGAGCGCCGCAGGCGGGAACGGCAAGGCGAACGAGTACTTCCAGCTCGCGGACGACTTCAAGGACCACTTCAGCATCAGGAACTGCAAACCCCATTTCGTCGGCATCTGGGACACGGTGAGCTCGGTGGGGTGGATCGAGAACCCGTTGCGGTTGCCCTGGACCGCCAACGCACCCAACATCCAGGTCGGCCGACATGCCATCGCCATCGACGAGCGGCGGGCATTCTTCCGCACCAACCTGTGGCGTCCGGGAAAGAACGGCGGACCGAAGGACATCAAGCAGGTGTGGTTCCCCGGCGTGCACTGCGACGTGGGCGGAGGGTACCCCGAGGATGAAAGCGGCCTGTCCAAGCTGGCGCTGGAATGGATGCTGCGTGAGGCGACGGCGCATGGCCTGCGGGTGAACCCGGCACGGCTCGGGCACGTGCTGGGACGGACGGGCAGAAACGCGAAACCCGATCCCGATGGCAGGATGCACGAATCGCTGAAGGGTGCATGGCACCTGGCGGAGTTCGTGCCCAAGCGCCACTACGACTGGCAGAAGAAGAAGGAGCGGAGGCGGATGAACCTGTACCGGCGACGAACCATCCCGGACGGGGCGCTCATCCACCGATCCGTCTTCCTCCGCGAAGGCGGGCGGTACGCGAAGCGCCTGAA
Source organism: Pseudomonadota bacterium (assembly GCA_003242275.1). The sequence goes on from QGUX01000006.1 coordinate 18,933, forward strand.
GCTGCCGCCGAACTACGTCATCGAGGACTGAGCGGCGCGGCGCTCCGCGGGATAGCGGCGTGTCAGGCCTGGCGCAGGTCCGCGTGGTTGCAGGTCTTCCGCAAACGTCCCCATGGAGGGCGACGTGCGTCCGGGTGATTTTCCCCGTTGACCCGCCGTGGGAGGATTCCGCCTCGGGCATACTGACCCAAGGGGGGCTCACTCATGACGATCAGGAATCCTCAGTGGCTGGTGGAGACCGGGGAGCTGGAGCGGCAACTCGGCGATCCCGCCCTGCGCATCCTGGACTGCACCGTATACCTCAGGCCCCTGGAGGGCGGCGGCGTGCGCCCGGCCAGCGGCCGCGAGGACTGGGCCCGCGCCCACATTCCCGGCAGCGGCTATGCGGACCTGCTGGGCGATCTCTCCGACCGCAACAGCCCGCTGCCGGTGATGATGCCGCCCGCGAAGCAGTTCGCCGAGGCCATGTCGCGCTACGGTGTGGGCGAAGGCACGCACGTGGTGCTCTACGACACCGCCAGCGGCATCTGGGCCGCGCGCGTGTGGTGGATGCTGCGCGCCTTCGGGTTCGACGCGGCTGCGGTGCTCGACGGCGGCTGGAAGAAGTGGACCGCCGAGGGGCGGCCGGTTTCCGGCGAACCGCCCCGCCATCCGCCCGCGCACTTCATCGCGCGCCCCCGGCCCGGGCTCATCGCCGGCAAGCAGGATGTGGTCGCGGCGCTGGGAGAGAAAGGCATCGCCCTCGTCAACGCGCTCTCGCCCGAGGAGTTCACCGGCCAGGTGACGCGCGTGGCACGATCCGGCCGCATTCCCGGCAGCGTCAACGTCCCCTCCTCCACGCTGCTCGATCCGCAGACCAATGCGCTGAAGCCGGGCGATCAGCTGCGCGCGCTGTTCCGGAAGGCGGGCGTGCTCGACAAGGAGCGCGTGATCACGTACTGCGGCGGCGGCATTGCCGCTGCCGGGGATGCCTTCGCCCTTGCCCTGCTGGGCCAGGAGAACGTCGCGCTCTACGATGGCTCGCTGGTGGAGTGGGCCCAGGACGCCTCGCTGCCGATGGAGACCGGTTGACCGCGTTGGCGCCCGATCCAGCCCGGCCCCGCCTGCGGACGCCCGCGGCGTAGCCGGCGCCATCGGAAGCGGGTTCACCCACGCCATGTCGAGCAAGCCGGACGCGCGTCACATCCCCCGGCGGACCGGCATCACATTGCCGGCGGCAAATGTGTGCCGCCTCCCATTTTGACATTTGCGGCCGCGCCGCCCCCTTCAGGACGGCCCTCGAGCGCCGTTAAGCCCCAGACGGAACTCTCCAAGGTTGCGGCGTTCGTGCTGCGATGCGACAGAGTCGGCAAGGGACTGAAGGATGACACTGTCGATCAACACGAACGTCGCCTCGCTGAATGCGCAGCGGAGCCTCGCGCGTACCGGCAATGAACTGTCGCGGGCACTGCAGCGCCTGTCCTCCGGCCTGCGCATCAACGCGGCGAGTGACGATGCCGCGGGGCTGGCCATCAGCGAGCGCATGACCACGCAGATCCGCGGCATGTCGGTGGCGATCCGCAATGCCAATGACGGCATTTCGCTGCTGCAGACGGCCGAGGGCGCGCTGGCCGAACTCACCGAGAACATCCAGCGCATCCGCGTGCTGGCCGTGCAGGCGGCCAACGGCACCAACAGCGACGCCGACCGCCAGGCCATCGCGCAGGAGGTCAGGCAGCGACTGGAGGAGATCGACCGCATCGGCCGCCAGACCTCCTTCAACGGCCAGCGCATCTTCGCGCAGGACGGAACCTCCATCGGCGGCGATCCCGCGCAGCGGGCCGTGGCCGACGGCCTGCGCATGGGCTGGCTGGCGAGCGCCGAGCGGCTGATCGAGCAGTACTACGGCATCAAGGGCGATGGCGCCGGGCTGCAGATCGACATCACCACCGATTCGGACGGGCCCGGCGGCTACGCCGCCTTCGTCGCCAGCACGACGGGCGGCGACCCGAACGGCCGCGGCACCAACCTGAGACTGGTCGTCGACATGGCGGACTTCACGCCGCCGAACCTGCCCGACGGCGGCACGGCGCCCTTCTACAACGATCGCGTGATCGCGCACGAGATGGTGCACGCGGTCATGGCCCGCGCCACCAACTGGGCCTCCCTGGTGACCACCTCCCTGTGGTTCGTGGAGGGCGCGGCGGAATTCATCCACGGCGCGGACGAGCGCGTGGCCGCCGACATCGCCGCCGCCGCCGGCGCCACCGAGGATGACCGGATCGCGGCCGTGGTGAACGACATCACGAGCTGGGCCAGCACCTCGGCTGACTACTCCGCCGCCTACATCGGCACGCGCTACCTGCACGACAAGCTCAAGAGCGAGGGCTTCGACGGCGGAATCAAGGACTTCATGACGTACCTGAATGGTCCGGATGCCCCCACCATGGACGAGGCGCTGGAACACTTCTTCGGCAGCGGGTACGACCAGGCCGCGTTCTTCGCCGAGCTTCAGTCTGATTCGGGCAACGGACTGTCCAACGGCGTGATGTTCGTGAAGAACAGGATGAACCTCACCAACGCGGACACCGGCGCCATCGGCGGCCTGGATGCCGACGGCGGTGCCGTCCGGAGCGCGAAGGACGCCGTGCTGGACCTCGACGGCCTGTATGGTGACGACGTGCTCGCGGGCTTCAAGGAGTCCTGGGAGAAAGTCGCCCCGGGCACGTCCACCACCCGCACTGCCAGCCTGCAGATCGGCGCCAACGTGGGACAGACGCTGGACGTGGAGGTCGGCGCGGTGGACCTCAACGCGCTGGGCCTTGGCGAAGTGGACGTGACCAGCGACTACGCGGCCATGCGCTCCATCGTCCACCTGGACGAAGCGCTCTCGTACATCAGCGACCTGCGGGCCACCCTCGGCGCGCAGCTGGCCCGCATCGAGAGCTCGGTGTCGGTGACGCAGGCCGTGGCCGAGAACACGCAGGCCGCGCGCTCGCGCATCCTCGATGCGGACTACGCCGTCGAGACGGCCGCGCTCACCCGCGCCAGCGTGCTGCGCGAGGCGGGCACCGCGATGGTGGCACAGGCCAACGCCCTCCCCAGCCGGGTGTTGTCGCTGCTGTCCAGGATCTGACGGCCCCTTCGGCATTTGTTTGCGCGTGGAGTGGCCTACGCCTGCCCGCGCTGGCCTCCTTCTTCCGCGTGATGCAACGCGGCACGACCCCCGCAGGGCTCCGCAGCAGCCGGCATGGCCAGAAGGCTATTGCACCGCGGGACTTGACGTTGATCCGCCGCCGGGGGACTTTCGACCGGCCGGATCCTATAGGAAGCATTGGGGGGAATCGCATGAGGCTGTTGTTACCCACGCGGGTGGCTGGGGCCACCCGCGCGCTGATGCCCGCACTGATGGTGTCCTCCGCGGCGGTCGCCGCCACGCAGGAGGCCGTCCTCGAGGAAATCGTGGTCACGGCAGAGCGGCGCGAGACCGCGCTGCAGGACACGCCCATTTCCATCATCGCGCTGTCGGCGGAAGCACTGGAGCAGAAAGGCGTGGAGGACCTGCAGGACATGGCGCTGTTCACGCCCAACCTCGCCATCCAGGGCGGGCGCGGCGCCGGCGACAACGCGCCTTCCTTCATCATCCGCGGCGTCTCCGGCGGCGGCGGCACCACCAGCGAGCGGGGCGTGGCACTGTACATCGACGGCATCTACGTGCCGCGCACCAGTGGTTCGGTGTTCAAGGTATTCGACCTCGAGCGCGTGGAAGTGCTGCGTGGCCCGCAGGGTACGCTGTTCGGCCGCAACAGCACCGGGGGTGCCGTGCGCCTGGTCACGAAGCAGCCGGAGGAGAATTTCGACGCCTACGTGCGCGTCACCGGCGGCAACCTGGACCGCCGGGATGTCACCGGCATGGTGAACGTGCCGCTGTCGGAGACCGTGCTGCTGCGGGCGCAGGCCGCCTATCTCAACGAGGACGGCTACGTGCGCCGCGGCTCGCAGAAGCTCGGCAGCAGCGAGGACATCCTCGGCCGCGTGCAGCTTGCGATCTCGCCCCGCGAGGAGCTCAAGGTCACGCTGGGCGCGCTGTACAGCAACTCGCGCTCCGACGGCAGCCCGGTGGACTTCGAGAGCTTCGACATGTCTCCCGACCTCGACTTCGAGGGCAACTTCGCGGACTGGCTGTCGGATGCACTGGAGGAGGCGGGCCAGCCGCGGCTGGAGGTGGTCGACGATCCGCGCATCGTGCTCGACGACTTCACCATGCCGGATTTCTGCTTCATCGACGACTGGGATCCGGACTGGGACGATGCCTGCAAGCTGCGCAATGACAACCGGTACTACCAGCTCGACGCCAATGTCTCCTACCGGCTGGGCCGCAACACGACGTTCACTTCCATCAGCGGCTTCGCGAGGCTCAAGCACGTGGGCAACACCGACTGGCAGGCGCTGGGCTTCGAGTTCCGCCCGGACGACGTGAAGTCGAAGGTGTTCTACCAGGAGTTCCAGCTCAACACCTCGCTGTTCGGCGGCAAGGTGGACCTGGTCACCGGCCTGAACTACTTCCGCGAGAAGTCCCGGTCCCACCTGTGGCAGGACACGCGCCGTGGAACCAGCGTGTTCACGCCGACCGGCGGCTCGGCCAATGGCAACACCGACGCCGGCATCTTCCGCACCGCCCATGCGGCCACCACGCAGGTATCGGATTCCTTCGGCTGGTTCAACAGCGCCACCTGGCACGCCACCGACCGGTTCAACATCACCGCCGGGGCGCGCCTCACTTACGACAGGAAGGACTACGAGCAGACGCGCTTCGCGGCCTCGGACTTCACGCCCGCGCCCGGGACCACCTCGACCACGGTCGACAGCGACCACGACTGGGACCAGGTGGACTGGCGCCTGACGCTGGACTACCACTTCACGCCGGACATCATGGCCTATGCCACCGCGTCCAAGGCCTACAAGTCCGGCCAGTACTCCTTCACGGTGCTGCCCAATGTCCCGGGACCGGACCAGAGCGGGGACTTCATCTCGCCGATCCCGCCGGAGAAGGTCGTGAACTACGAGGCCGGGCTGCGCATGGAACTGCTGGGCGGCCGGCTGCGGCTCAATCCCACCGCCTACATGATGAAGTGGACCAGCCGCCAGGCGGCGCGCCAGGTGAACTGCTCGGCCGAGGGCCCCGAGGCCTGCCCGGTGGGCTTCAGGATCCTGGTGGTGGACTCGGGTGACGTGGACGTCTGGGGCTACGAGCTGGATGCGCAGCTGGCCCTGTCGCGCAACCTGGTCCTGGACGGTGCCCTCGGCATCACCAAGGACGACGTGAAGGATCCGGTGGCGAACAGCGGCCCGAACCTGTTTCCCGACCAGGCCTCACCCACCTGGAACATCGGCGCCACCTGGAACCAGCCGACACCTTCGGGCAGCTCCTGGTCGTTCAACATCAACTACGCGTACAGCGGCGAGCAGGAGACCCATCCCACCAGCGGCACCGATTCCTCCTATCGCCTGCCCGACTACGCGCTGATGAACGCGCGACTGCAGTGGCGGTCGGCGGACGGCAGGAACCTCGTCACGCTGTTCGGCAACAACCTGCTCGACAAGGTGTACGCCACCTACGCCACGCGCTTCGGCGGCGGCTTCTGGGACAATGGTCCCGGCACCGGCGTGGGCGCACCGCCGCGCTCGGCGCTGAGCGTGGTGCGCGGCAAGCCGCGCTCGTGGGGCATCACGCTGCAGCACAACTTCTGAAGCGGGGGCGGACCCAGGCCATCCGCGCCAGGGCATCGGGGCAGGCGCTCATCCAGGCCCGGCGGCGGCACCAGGCGCAGTCGCGGGCGCATTGCCGTCGCGCCAGGGGATCACGCCGTGCGTGGTGCGGCGGCGGATCTTCCACTGGCCGTCCTCGCGGACGAGTTCGTCCTCGTAGCGGCCGGCGAGTGCTGCCTGCGGCCGGTTCTCCGGCGTGGCCGTGAAGAACAGGTAGCGCGAGCGGGCGGTGGCGGTGTCGCCCCTCACTTCCACGCTCATGGTGGTCATCAGGTGGAAGTTCGACCTGTTGATGAAGCCGGGCTCGGGCCTGCCGAGGTTGCGCTCCAGCATGGCCTGGATCCCGGCGGGCCCCGTGGCGCTGCCAAAGCCGCCGGTCCAGGTGCCGTCCCGGGCGAACAACGAGGCGTAGGCGGCGTAGTCGCGGGCGTCGAGGTACTCGCCGTAGGCGATCAGCACCTGGCGGATGGCTTCCTGGTCCTCGAGCTGGCGCACACGCTGCTGCAACTCGGCGATTTCCGGGCTGGTGCGGGCGCAGCCGCAAGAGACCAGCAGCACAAGCGGAAAGGCCAGGCGAACGAGCTTCATGATTCCCTCCCCGGTTTGCCCGGGGAGATGGTGCCATTCCCGGCGTGCGATGTCCGCCTCGCGGCGGGAGAGGGGGTGCTGCTGCCCCCGCACCCGCCGCGGCAGGGCCGATCCCGGCGGGCCCGGCCCGGCCGGGCCGCGTTCAGAACCTCCAGCCCAGCCCCAGCGTGACCTCCCCGCCGTGCAGGGACTCCTCGAACTGGTCCACCAGCTTGTCGATGAACCGGTAGCGCGCATCCAGGCGCACCAGCACGCGGTCGGTCAGGCTGTACTTGAGGCCGCCGCCGGCATTGAGGGTCACGCCTCCGTCGTCATCGATGGTCACGGCATTGCCGCCCACCGTCCCGGCCAGCGGCCGGTCGAGGTCCGCGAAGGCATAGCCCACGCCGGCCGACACGTACGGAATCAGCCGCGATCCGTTGCGGAAGTTCCATACGGCATTGATGTCGGCGGTGTACACGTCGATGTCGACCTTGCCGCCGACCGCGCCCTTCACCTTGTTCGGGTTGATGCCGAAGGATCCCTCCAGCGCGAAGTTCGGCGTGAAGTTGTAGGCGTAGCGCAGCCCGGCGACGAAGTCGTCGTCCAGTTCGGGCACCGAGCCCGACACCGGCTCGTCGGTCAGGTCGTTGCCGAACAGCGCGCCGGCAAACACACCGATCTCGTTGCGTCCCTCCGCCTGCTGCGCCATCGCCGGGATGGCCCCCAGCAGCAGCGTGCCGGCAACGGCCATCGCTGCGGTGTGGATCGTCTTCCTGCTCATCTTGCGTCTCCTTCTGAAGCAGAACCATTGGCTTCCGGCGCACATGCGCCTTGCCCCTGAAGGTAGGGACGCGGAGAGTTCCGATATATTCACCTGACGGTCATGCGTCACCTCTCCCGATCGGCAGAGGCCGGAATGGGACCAATGGAATGGAGGAAGGAGCGCTGCGCGCCGATTCCCGGATGAGCACATTCGAATTCAAACGCGCGCTCGTCCGCACCCCGTCGGCCAGCGTCGTGCATGGGCTCAGGGGCGGCGCGGGCCCGGACCCTTCGCTTGAAGGCATCCGGCGCGAGCATGCGGCCTATGTGGCGGCATTGGAGGCCTGCGGGCTGGCCGTGACGGTCCTGCCCCCGCTGGAGGGATTCCCGGACGCCGTCTTCGTCGAGGATCCGGCGCTGGTCTTCCCCGACGTCGCCATCCTGCTGCGTCCCGGTGCGGTGTCCCGGAGGGGCGAGGCGGCGGCGCTCGAACCCGTCCTGCGGGAACACTTCGGAACCGTCCTCCTGCTCGGCGAGGGCCACGTGGACGGTGGTGACGTCCTCGCGACACCGGAAGGGTTCTTCATCGGCCTCTCGACGCGGACGGATGCCGCCGGCGCCGCGGCGCTCGTCCACCTGCTGGCCCGGCTTGGCTACCCCGCCCGGGTGGTACGCACGCCGCCCGGAGTCCTTCACCTGAAGACGGCCTGTTCCCTGCTCGATGGCGACACCCTCCTCGCCACCGCCGCGCTCGCGGCGACCGGGACCTTCGACGATTTCCACATCCTCACCGTCGCCAATGGAGAGGAAGCCGCGGCCAATGCGCTGCGGCTCAACGACACGATACTGGCCAGTGCGGCCGCCCCGCGCACGCTCGAGCTTCTCTCGCGGCATGGATTCAACGTCATGCCGCTGCAGGTTGCGGAATTCTCCAGGCTGGACGCGGGCCTGAGC
>QGUX01000221.1 GCA_003242275.1 Pseudomonadota bacterium
CCGCGGGGGCGTTGTCCGCTTCCCGGGCGTGGGGCCGAGCCCACCACCTCGCCAATTCCACCTTCCCGGAGATGGGCCGCGCCGCCGCGGCCGCGGGCGCGGCGGGCGCGAGGATGTCCGCTTCCGGGTCCACGGCGACGGTCACCTCCACTCCCTCGGGCAGGTGCCGCGTGGACAGGATGACGGCATCCGGTCCCTGTTCATCCCTGACCATGCGCAGCGCGCTGCGCATGTCGCGGGCGGTATAGGTCTTGATCTTCATTCCTTACTTTCCTACGGCGGTTACCAGCCGAACTCGGCGGTTGTCGGGGATCTCGTTCCAGGCCAGCACCGAAAGACCGGGCACTCCGGCGCGCACGAAGCGCGCCAGCGTCTGGCGCAGCGAGGGCGGCACCAGCAGCACGGCGGGCTCGCCCAGGGTTTCCTGGCGGCGCGCGGCATTGGCGAGCTGCTGCTGCAGGCGCTCGGCCAGCCCGGGCTCCAGGCCCGGCGTGGCGCCGCCGCCGGACAGCGAGCCCTGAAGCATCTGCTCCAGCTCGCTCTCCAGCGTGATCACCGGCAGCTCGTCCTTCAGGCCGGCGATGTCCTGCACGATCTGGCGTCCCAGCGCCACGCGCACCTGCGCCTGCAGCGCGGCCGGGTCCTGGGTGCGCGGCGCGGCATCGGCCAGGGTCTCGACGATGGTGCGCATGTTGCGGATGGGCACGCGCTCGGCCAGCAGGCCCTGCAGTACGCGCACGACGGTGGACAGGGGCAGCACGCGCGGCACCAGGTCCTCGACCAGCTTGGGCGCGCTCTTCGCCAGGTTGTTCAGCAGCTGCTGCACCTCCTCGTGGCCGAGCAGCTCGTGCGCATGCGTCTGGATCAGGTGCGAGAGATGCGTGGCGATCACGGTGCCCGGATCCACCACGGTGTAGCCCAGGGTCTGCGCGTGGTCGCGCGAGCCCGGCTCGATCCACACCGCCTCCATGCCGAAGGCCGGGTCGGTGGTGTCGATGCCGCTGACCTTGCCGAACACCTTGCCCGGGTTGATGGCCAGCTCGCGGTCGGGATAGACCACGCCCTCGCCCACCGGCACGCCGGAGATGTTGATGCGGTAGGCCGTCGGCGCGAATTCGAGGTTGTCGCGGATGTGCACCGGCGGGATCAGGAAACCAAGTTCCTGGGTGAGCTTGCGGCGCACGCCGCGCACCCGCGCCAGCAGGTCGCCGCCCTGGCTGGCATCCACCAGCGGCACGAGTCGATAGCCCACCTCCAGGCTGAGCAGGTCCACCGGGCGCACGTCGTCCCAGGACAGCTCCTGCGACTGCGGCTCGGCGGCCTGCGCGGGCTGCGCGCTCCGGCGACGCGCCTCTTCCGCCTCGGCGGCACGGGCCTTCCTGCGCAGCAGTTGCGCGGCGAAGGCGCAGCCGCCGGCAATGATCAGGAAGGGCAGGTTCGGCATGCCGGGGATCAGGCCCATCACGCCGATCACCGCGGCCGCCACCAGCAGCGCCTTGGGCTGGCCGAAGAGCTGGCGGCGGATCTCCCCGCCCATGTCCTGCGAGCGCGACATGCGCGTGACGATGATGGCCACGGCGGTGGACAGCAGCAGCGCCGGGATCTGCGCCACCAGGCCATCGCCGATGGTCAGCAGCGTGTAGGTGCGGGCCGCGTCGCCCAGCGCCATGTCGTGCGCAGTGGTGCCGATGATCAGGCCGCCCAGCATGTTCAGCACCAGGATGATCAGGCCGGCGGTGGCGTCGCCGCGGGCGAACTTGCTGGCGCCGTCCATCGAGCCGTAGAAGTCGGCCTCGGCGCGCACTTCCTGGCGGCGGGTGCGCGCTTCGTCCTGGGTGATCAGGCCGGCATTGAGGTCGGCGTCGATGGCCATCTGCTTGCCGGGCATGGCATCCAGGGTGAAGCGCGCCGTCACCTCCGAGATGCGGCCCGCGCCCTTGGTGACCACCACGAAGTTGATCACCGTCAGGATGGTGAACACCACCACGCCCACGGCGTAGTTGCCGCCGACCACGAACTCGCCGAAGGACTCGATGACCTTGCCGGCCGCGTCGGTACCGGTGTGGCCGTGCAGCAGCACCACGCGGGTGGAGGCCACGTTCAGCGCCAGGCGCAGCAGCGTGGCCATCAGCAGCACGCTGGGGAACACGCCGAAGTCCAGCGGCCGGGCGATGTAGAACACCGCCATCAGCACCACCAGCGACAGGGCGATGTTGAAGGTGAACAGCACGTCCAGCGCGAGCGGCGGCAGCGGCAGCACCACCATCGCCAGCACGGCGAGCACGCCCAGCGGCACGCCGATGCCACTGCGAAGCACGTCACGGATCGAGAGCGTCTGCTGTACCTGTTCCATTCGTCATCAAGCCGATGGCATGTCGATCCGTGGCCGTTCCGGCACCGGCGCCCTGCCGGCCTTCGCGGCCCGGAGCTGGAAGATGTAGGTCAGCACCTGGGCGACGGCCACGTAGAACGCCGACGGAATTTCGTCACCGATCTCCACATGACGATGCAAGGCGCGGGCCAGCGGCGGGGCCTCGAAGATCGGCACCTTGTGTTCGGAAGCCACTTCACGGATTCGCAGAGCGACGAGGTCCACGCCCTTGGCCACCACCCGCGGAGCGCGCATGGTCTTCTCGTCATAACGCAGGGCCACGGCGTAGTGCGTCGGGTTCACGACCACCACGTCGGCGCGCGGCACCTCCTCCATCATGCGCCGCTCGGCGTACTGGCGCTGCAGGGCGCGGATGCGCCCCTTGACCTCGGGCGAGCCCTCGGCGTCCTTGTGCTCGCGGCGCACCTCCTCCCGCGTCATGCGCATGTCCTGGCGGTACTGCCAGAGCTGGAAGGGCACGTCCACGGCGGCGATCAGCACCAGCGCCGCGGTCAGCGCGATCAGGGCATGGCCGGCCAGCGTGATGGCATGGCCGATGGCCGCGTGGATGGACTCGGAACCCAGCCCCATCAGCCGCCCGGTGTTCAGGTACAGCACCACCGTCGCGGCGATGGCCACCACGCCGAACTTGGCCAGCGCCTTGCCCAGTTCCACCCAGCTCCGGAGGCTGAACATGCGCCTGATGCCGGCCGCCGGCGACAGGCGCTTGAAGTCCGGGGTGATGGGCTTGCCGCTGATGGCCCAGCCGCCGATGGCCAGCGGCGCGGCCAGCGCGGCCACCAGGGTCACCAGCAGCACCGGCGCGATGGCACGCAGGGCTGCGATGGCCAGCTCCACGAAGCTGCGCGTCAGCGCCGACACGTCGAAGGCCTGTTCGCGCGTCACCGTCAGCCCGCCGCGCATCATTTCGCCGAGCTGCGCGCCGATGGAGTCGCCGGCCAGGGTGAGCACGGCGCCGGCCGTCATCATCACCGCCGCGGTGGTCAGCTCGCGCGAGCGGGGGACCCGGCCTTCCTTGCGCGCATCCTGCAGGCGCTTGGGGGTGGGGGCTTCGGTGCGATCGTGGCGGTCGGTCTCGGCCATCTCAGCCTCCGCCCATCAGCCGCGTGGCGAGCTGCAGCGTCTCGCGCATCAGCGCCGTGAAGCCCGACTGCATCGCCGGCAGGCCGGCGAGGATGATCAGCAGGCCTCCGATCAGCGTGGCCGGGAAGCCAATGGCGAACAGGTTCAGCGTGGGCGCGGCGCGACTGACCACGCCGAAGGCGAGGTTCACGATCAGCAGCGCCGTCAGGCCCGGCAGCGCCACCATCAGCGCACCGCGGAACAGCGCCGTGCCCCAGCCCACCAGCTCCCAGTAGCCCTCGGGCCCGAGGCCCCGCATGCCCACCGGCACCGTGGGGAAGCCGGCACCCAGCGCCGGCCAGATGGCCAGGTGGCCGTTCAGCGCGAGGAAGGTCAGCGTCGCGACCAGGGTGTAGAACTGGCCCACCACCGGCGCGCCGGTGCCGCGCAGCGGATCCACGTTGAAGGCGAAGGACAGGCCCATGGTATTGGCCAGCAGCTGGCCACCCATGGCCAGCGCATCGAACACGATCTGCAGCACGAAGCCGATGGCGACACCGATCAGCACCTGCTGCGCCGTGATCACCAGGCCCTCGCCCGAGAACGGCGACACGGCCGGCAGCGGCGGCAGCAGCGGCGCGATGGCCAGCGCGATCAGCCCCGCCAGCACCAGCCGCACGCGCGCCGGCACGAAGCGGGCGCCGAACACCGGCGCGACCATCAGGCAGGCGCCGACGCGCAGGAAGGGCCACAGCCATGCGGCCAGCCAGGCTTCGATCTGCCCCGTGGTCAGCGTGATCACGGTCCGCGGCTCCCTTCAGCCGATCAGCGAAGGGATGCTCTGGATGAGCTGGCGGGTGTAGTCGACGATGACCCGGATCATCCACGGGCCCGCGATGGCGATGGCGGTGGCGATGGCCAGCAGCTTGGGGATGAATGACAGCGTCATCTCGTTGACCTGCGTGGCTGCCTGGAACACGCCGACCAGCAGGCCCGTCACCAGCGCCGCCAGCAGCAGCGGTGCGGCCAGCATCAGCGTGATCTCCAGCGCGCGGGTGCCGATGGTCATCACGGTCTCTGGAGTCATGGGGGCCTCGGTCGTGCGTCAGGAATAGAAGCTGGCGGCCAGGGTGCCCATCACCAGCGACCAGCCGTCCACCAGCACGAACAGCATGATCTTGAAGGGCAGCGAGATCAGCACCGGCGAGAGCATCATCATGCCCATCGACATCAGCACGCTGGCGACCACCAGGTCGATGATCACGAAGGGGATGAACAGCAGGAAGCCGATCTGGAAGGCGGTCTTGAGCTCGCTGGTGGCGAAGGCCGGCACCAGGATGGACAGCGGCACGTCCTCGGGCGCGTCGTAGCCCTCGCCGCCGGCGATGCCGACGAAGGTGGCGATGTCGCTCTCGCGGGTCTGCTGCAGCATGAACTTCTTCAACGGCACCACGGCGCGCTGCAGCGCCTCGGTGGACTCGATGGTCCCGGCCATGTAGGGCTGCACGGCGTCGGTGTTGATGGTGCCGATCACCGGCGCCATCACGAACAGCGACAGGAACAGCGCCAGGCCGACCAGCACCTGGTTGGGCGGCGCCTGCCCCGCGCCGATCGCCTGGCGCAGGATGGCCAGCACGATCACAATGCGGGTGAACGAGGTCATCATCAGCACGATGGACGGCAGCAGCGTGACCGCCGTCATCAGGATGAGCAGCTGCAGCGTCAGCGAGTAGCTCTGGCCGCCGGGCTGGCCCTCCACCACCACCGCCGGGATCCCCGGCGCGGCGGCCTCGGCCATGGCCGGCAGCAGCGCCGCGCCCAGCACAGCCAGGATGCGCAGGGCCTTCACCGCCCGAGGCTCCTGCGCAGCAGGTCCGGGAAGCGCGGCAGCGCCGTGCCCGGCTGCGCCGGCGGCGGTGCCTCGCCATTGCCGGCGGTTTCCGGCGGCAGCGTGGCCAGCAGGTTGACGCTGCCGCTGGCCACGCCCAGCAACAGGCGGCTGCCGGCCACCCGCACGATCACCACCCGCTCCTTCGGCCCGAGGGAAGCCTGCGAGAGCACCTCGATGGACTCGCTGCCGCTGCTGGTGAAACCGCGCAGGCGCCTGACCAGCATCGCCGCGACGAACACCGCCACCAGCACCACGATCAGCGCCAGCATCACCTGCCCGATGCCGGTGGCACCGGTGGCCTTGGGCGCCGAGGCCACTTCGGGCGCGGAAAAGCGCCGCGGGGCCTGGCGGGCGATCGCGCCGAACGGAACGGGGAACCCCGAAAGGGCCCTGAGGACCGGGCGGGGAACTGCTTACAGG
>QGUX01000007.1 GCA_003242275.1 Pseudomonadota bacterium
TCTTCGCGTTGCATCGAATTAAACCACATGCTCCACCGCTTGTGCGGGTCCCCGTCAATTCCTTTGAGTTTCAACCTTGCGGCCGTACTCCCCAGGCGGAGGACTTAACGCGTTAGCTGCGACACTGGAAGGCTTACCCTCCCAACGTCTAGTCCTCATCGTTTATGGCGTGGACTACCAGGGTATCTAATCCTGTTTGCTCCCCACGCTTTCGTGCCTGATCGTCAGTTCTGGTCCAGGAAGTCGCTTTCGCCACTGGTGTTCCTTCCGATATCTACGCATTTCACCGCTACACCGGAAATTCCACTTCCCTCTACCGAACTCTAGCGACCCAGTATCGAATGCAATTCCCAGGTTGAGCCCGGGGATTTCACACCCGACTTAAGAAGCCGACTACGCACGCTTTACGCCCAGTAATTCCGATTAACGCTCGCACCCTCTGTATTACCGCGGCTGCTGGCACAGAGTTAGCCGGTGCTTTTTCTGTGGGTTAGGTCAAGACCGAAAGGTATTAGCCTTCGGCTTTTCATCCCCACTAAAAGTGCTTTACAACCCGCAGGCCTTCTTCACACACGCGGCGTCGCTGGATCAGGGTTGCCCCCATTGTCCAATATTCCCCACTGCTGCCTCCCGTAGGAGTCTGGGCCGTGTCTCAGTCCCAGTGTGGCTGGTCGTCCTCTCAGACCAGCTACGGATCGTCGCCTTGGTAGGCCATTACCCCACCAACTAGCTAATCCGACTTCGGCTCATCCAATGGCGCGAGGCCTTGCGGTCCCCCGCTTTCACCCGTAGGTCGTATGCGGTATTAGCTTGAGTTTCCCCAAGTTATTCCCCACCACTGGGAAGATTCCGAAGCATTACTCACCCGTTCGCCGCTCGTCGCCAGGGTTGCCCCCGCGTTACCGCTCGACTTGCATGTGTTAAGCACGCCGCCAGCGTTCAATCTGAGCCAGGATCAAACTCTTCGACAAAGAAGTTTTGAGCTTCTTGAGAGCGATCAAAGGCCCATTGCTGGACTTTTGGTCACTCGGTCAATTTGCACCAAAGTGCATGACACGAGTCCCCACACAAATTACTTGCCAGACTTTTAAAAAGCGCCGGGGCCGCAAGGGCTTCCGGGGGTGCCACCTGCCGTTGGGCTTGGTGGCGAAGGGGCGGCAAGTATAGCGACAGTCCGCTACTCGTCAACCCTCGGTTTTCACTCCTTTCCGGCCCCTCTGCCGCAGCGCGTTGCGCGCGTCGAAGTGCCGTCTGGAGGGCGCGCAGTATAGTCGTCGAAACTGCCCTGTCAACGAACTTCGACAGCGAGTTTTCAGGGCCGTTCCGGCGGCCCGAAGTGCCTGCCCCGGGCACTTGACTTGTCCCCTGCGGACAGGGTCGGAAAAGCCGGATTTTCAAGGGCCCGGACCCCTTCTCCGGAGCCCGGGCTGCCCGCCTCAGCCCGGCGGGGAAACCTGCACGCGCGCGAAGCGGCGCGGGCCGAGCTGCAGCACGTACTCGGTGCCCGGAACAAGGCGCATCTCGCGGTCGGTGGTCTTGTTGCCGTCCACCTTCACGGCGCCTTCCTGGATCTTGCGGTTGGCCTCCGAGTTGCTCTGCGCGAGGCCGGCCTCGCGCAGCGCCGCGGCCAGCTTCAGGCCGCCGGGATCGGTGCTCGAGAGGAATTGCAGCGGCAGGTCCGTGGGCAGGGTCTTCTGCGAGAAGCGGGCGATGAAATTGGCCCTGGCGCGCTCTGCTGCGGCGCGATCGTGGAAGCGCGCCACGATTTCCTCGGCCAGCTCGAATTTCACGTCGCGGGGATTGCGCCCCTCCTCCACGGCCTTGCGCAATGCAGCAATCTCGCCCAGCGGGCGGAAGGACAGCAGCTCGAAGTAGCGCCACATCAGCGTGTCGGAAATGGACATGAGCTTGCCGAACTGGGTGTCCGGGTCCTCGGCGATTCCCACGTAGTTGCCCAGCGACTTGGACATCTTGTTGACGCCGTCCAGGCCCTCCAGCAGCGGCAACGTGATCACCACCTGCGGCTCCTGGCCGTAGTGCTCCTGCAGCGAGCGGCCCACCAGCAGGTTGAACTTCTGGTCGGTGCCGCCGAGCTCCACGTCGGCCTTCAGCGCCACCGAGTCGTAGCCCTGCACCAGCGGATAGAGGAATTCGTGCAGGGCGATGGGCTCGTTGGCGCGGAAACGCCGCGTGAAATCGTCGCGCTCGAGCATGCGCGCCACGGTGTGCCTGGCGGCGATCTCGATCAGGCCCGCGGCGCTCATCTGGCCGAACCAGCGCGAATTGAAATCCACGCGCGTGCGGTCCGGGTCGAGGATCTTGAACACCTGCTTCTCGTAGGTGACCGCGTTGGCCTTGATCTCCTCGGGCGTCAGGCGAGGGCGCGTGGCATTGCGGCCGGTGGGATCGCCGATCAGGCCGGTGAAGTCACCGATCAGGAACACCACCTGGTGCCCGAACTGCTGGAACTGGCGCATCTTGTTCAGCAGCACCGTGTGTCCCAGGTGCAGGTCCGGGGCGGTGGGATCGAAGCCGGCCTTGATGACCAGCGGACGGCCCTGGTCGAGCTTTCGCGTCAGGTCGGCGAGCGTGAGGATTTCCTGGGTTCCGCGGGCGATTTCGGCCAGCTGCGCGGCATGCCTGCCGGAGGTCTCCGGCGCAGTATTCGGTTCAGTCATCGGGTCCAGAGAATAGCGGATGCATCCGCGCGCGTGTCGCGGCTCGCAATTTGTGCGGTAGTCAGGGGAGCCCGGGTTGCCTCGTGGCGGACACTTAAGTTAGCTTCCGTTCGCATCAATATTATGTAATTGCCTGATCCGGTGGCCAAATTGGTGAACCCCAAGCCCGACCGCCCCCGCCCGCGCGGCAAGGTGCCCCTCACCGGCCTGCAGCTGACGTGCTGCGTGGCGGTGGTTGGAATGGCCGTCTATTTCATCTCCGGCCTGTTCAGGCACACCGATTCCACCACCGAGACGGCGCTGGCGGCCGAGACCGCGCTGACGGCGCTCGAGGTGGCGGCGGCGGCCACCACTTCCGCGCAATCGGCCGCCGAGGCCGCACTGGCCAACCTGTCCGAGATCAAGGTCGTGGTCCAGCGCAACGACACCATGGACGCGATCTTCCGCCGCCTGCAGTTCTCGCTGGCGGACCTGGCGCAGATCCTCGCCATCGACAACAAGGACGCGCGCCGGATGCTCACGCTGCTCAAGCCCGGCGACGAGTTGACCCTGGCCTCCCGCGACGGCCAGCTGGTGCAGCTGCACCGGCTGATCGGCGATGACAAGCGGCTGAAGATCGAGCGCGACGAGGACGCGGGCTTCGTGGCCAGCGTGGAAGATCTGCCGGTGGACCGCTACGTGACCGTGGCCACCGGCATGATCCAGCCGCATACCTCCTCGCTGTATGCCGCGGCGACCGCCGCCGGGCTGCAGGACGTCACCACCGACCGGCTCACCGACATCTTCCGCTGGGACATCGATTTCATGCTGGATCCGCGCGAGGGCGACACCTTCCGCGTGGTGTACGAGAAGCGCGTGCGCGACGGCCGGCTGATCCGCGACGGCAACATCCTCGCCGCCGAGTACGTGATGAAGGACGGCAGGACCTTCCGCGCGGTGCGCTACGAGTTCCCCGACGGCAAGGCCGACTACTACACGCCCGAGGGCAAGAGCCTGCGCAAGGCCTTCCTGAAGACGCCGGTGCAGTTCTCGCGCATCAGCTCGGTGTTCAACCCGCGGCGGCGCCATCCGGTGCTGAACACCATCCGCGCGCACCGCGGCGTGGACTACGCTGCGCCCACGGGCACCAAGGTTTATGCCGCCGGTGCAGGCCGCGTGCAGTTCCGCGGCGTCAAGGGCGGCTTCGGCAACCTGGTCGAGATCGCGCATGCCGGCAAGGTGGTGACCCGCTATGGCCACCTCTCGCGCTTCGCGCCGGGCCTGAAGGTGGGGCAGCGCGTCGAGCAGGGCGAACTGATCGGCTATGTGGGCAGCACCGGGCTGGCCACCGGGCCGCACCTGCACTTCGAGTTCATCGAGAACGGCCAGTACGTCGATCCGCAGAAGGCCATCCGCCGCGGCGAACCTGGCCCGCCGATCCCGGACGGGCAGCGCGGTGCCTTCGAGGCGCAGGTCGCGCCGCTGCTGGCGCAGCTGGACGCGGCGGCCCTGCCGCAGGGTCCCGCGCTGGCCGCGCGCTGATCCGCAAGGCACGCGGGGCCGTGCCATGACGCTGTGCGCCGGCCTCATCTCCGGGACCAGCATGGATGGCGTCGAGGCCGTGCTGCTCGACGCCGGTGATTCCCTCAGGGTGCGCGATGCGCTGCACCTCGACTATCCGCCCGGACTGGCCGCGCGGCTCAAGCGCGCCGTGGCCGCACCAGCGGCGTGCGGACTGGATGAACTCGGATACCTCGATGCCGCCATCGGCGAGGTTTTCGCCGACGCCGCCGCGGCGCTGCTGCGCAAGGCCGGCGTCGATGCCCGCGAGGTGCGCATCATCGGCAGCCATGGGCAGACCCTGCTGCACCGGCCTCGGCAGGCGCCGGCCTTCACGCTGCAGGTGGGCGACCCGAACCGCATCGCCGAGCGCACCGGCATCGACGTGGTGGCGGACTTCCGCCGCCGCGACATGGCCGCCGGTGGCGAGGGCGCGCCGCTGGTGCCGGCCTTCCACGCGGCGGCGTTCGCCTCGCCGGGCGAGGACCGCGCCGTGGTCAACATCGGCGGCATCGCCAACATCACCACGCTGGCGGCCGATGGCGCCGTGGGCGGCTTCGACACCGGGCCGGGCAACTGCCTGATGGACCTGTGGGCCGAGGAGCACCTGGGCGCGCCCTTCGACCGCGACGGCGCGCTCGCGGCGCGGGGATGCGTGGACGAGGAGCTGCTCGCGACCCTGCTGGCCGAACCCTATCTTGCGCTGCCGCCGCCGAAGAGCACCGGCCGGGAGCTGTTCAACCGCGCATGGCTGGCGCCGGCGCTGGCGCGGCATCCGGCGGAGGTGGCCGACGTGATGGCCACGCTGTCCGAATTCACCGCGCGCACCATCGCCGATGCGCTCAGGGCCGTGCCTGGTTTCTCGCCGCGCGAGCTGCTGGTGTGCGGTGGCGGCGCGCGCAACGCGGAGCTGGTGCGGCGGCTTGCCGCGCAACTGCCCGGCGTGCAGGTGGCCAGCACCGCGGCGCGCGGCATTGCGCCCGAACACGTGGAGGCGGCACTGTTCGCGTGGCTGGCGCTGCGCTTCATCGAGGGCCAGGCCGGCAATGTCACCACCGTCACCGGGGCGCGCGGGCCCCGGGTGCTGGGCGCGCTGTACAGGGGCCCGGCCCCCTGAACCCCCGTTCCCCCGGGAGAGGTCCCGAGCATCTTTCCCGCCAACCCCGGGGTTCTTCCGGACGGCTGCCGGCCGCAGGCCGGGATCAGGATTCCAGCCGCGCGTCCAGCGTGATGCTGATGGCGCCCAGCGCCTTCGACACCGGGCAGTTGGCCTTGGCCTTCTCGGCATGGGCGCGGAAGGTGGCCTCGTCCATGCCCGGCACGCGGCCGCGCAGGGTGAGCGCGCTGCCCGTGATGCTGAAACCACCGGCGCCCTGCTCCAGTGAAACTTCCGCCGTCACGTCCAGCTTCCCGGCCGGATGGCCGGCCTCGGCGAGGAAATGCGACAACTGCATCGCGAAACAGGAGGCATGGGCCGCGGCGATCAGCTCTTCGGGATTGGTGCCGGAGCGGCCGCTTTCGTCCTCGAACCGCATCCTGAAGGAATAGGGCTGCTCGCGGAGCGCGCCGCTCTGCAGCGATATGCTGCCCTTGCCGTCGCGCAATGCGCCGGACCAGATGGCCTGTGCGGATCGTTTCATGTCGTCTCCTTGCGTTGCAGGCCGGCTCCCGCGGCCAGTGTGCGCGGGAGCCGGCGGGCGGGCAAGGAGAACCGGGAAAGGGCCGTCAGGCCGCGAACGAGGAACCGCAGCCGCAGGTGGTGTGCGCGTTGGGGTTGCGGATGACGAACTGGGCGCCTTCCAGGCCCTCGCGGTAGTCGATCTCGGCACCGGAGAGGTACTGGAAGCTCATCGGGTCGACCAGCAGCTTCACGCCCTGGTTCTCGACCATGGTGTCGCCTTCCTGCACGGACTCGTCGAACTCGAAGCCGTATTGCATGCCCGAGCAGCCGCCGCCCTGCACGTAGACGCGCAGCATCAGCGCGGGGTTGCCCTCTTCGCGGATCAGCTCGGCGACCTTGCTGGCCGCCGCGTCGGTAAACAGGATGGGCTCGTTCATAGCTTCACCATCTTACCCTTGATGGCGGCGCCGGCGGCCATTTCAACGGCCCCGTAATGCAGGTTGCCCTCCACCCGGGCCCTGGGCCCCAGCACCACGCGCACGCGGCCGGTGATGTCGCCCTTCACGGTGCCGTGCAGCTCCACGACGTGGGCCTCGCAGGACCCCTCGATGACACCGGTCTCACCGATCACCAGCCGGGTGTTGCCCTCGCCCTCCGGCTTCACGTTGCCGGTGACCGAACCGTCCAGGTGCAGGCCGCCGGCGAACAGCACGTCGCCCTGGATGCGCGTGCTGGCACCCAGCAGTGATTCGATCGAACTGGTACTGCCTCGGCGGAACATCGGGCTCAATTCTCCAGCGTCCACGGGAAGGATTCGCGAACCGGGTTCACGCCCTTGCGCGAGGGCGTCAGCTCCACCACGGTGCGGACCGGCGTGAAGCCGGCCGGCAGGCGGATCACCTGCTCGAACTCCTGCAGGTAGCGGAAGTCGAAGGGCAGCTCGCCGCCTTCCACGTCGGCCAGTTCCGCCAGCCCCAGCTCCACGGGCCCGCTGGCCTGCGTGCCCTCGATGGTGATGCGCAGCCTGCCGGCGACATTGCCCTGCGGATTGAGCGGACGACCCAACACCAGGCGCATGCGATAGCTGCCGGCATCGGGCATGCGGCTGACCTTGAACTGCTGCACCTTCAGCGCATCGGCGGTGCCGCCGGCGCCGACCACGCCGCGGTAGAAACCCAGCTCGCTCTCCAGCCGCTGCACGTCGGCCCGGAGCTCGCCGATGGTACGCGCCAGCTCGGTGCGCTCGCGCGCCTGGCCGACCCGCTCGCTCTCGCGCCGCGCCAGCTCCACCCGCAGCATGCGGATCTCGTCTTCCAGCGACACCACGCGGTCGCGCAGGGTGACGCGGTCGGGCGTGATGCCGCCGGGCAGGCCGAGATTGCCCCGGCCCCATTCGAAGGCGACCCAGACGAGCAGCAGCACGAGGACGACCACACCCCAGATGACCAGCCCGCGGCGGCCGGGCACGTCCGGCCGCACCACCAGGCGCGGCACCTTCACCTGGGGCGTCTTCATTCGCCGGCGGCTGTGCCCGCGCCGGCTGCCGGCCCCCCGCCAGCCCCCGGTGCAGCGCCCGCCTTGGGGCCGGCCTGACCGCCCTGCGGGCGGTAGCCGGGACGGCGGCGCTGGCGGGTATGGCGCGCCCACCAGGCGGGATACGGAGGCAGGCCCTCCGGCCGCGCCAGCGGCGCCAGCTCGTGCAGCGCTTTTACATAAACCGGACGCTTGAAATAGATGACTTCCTTGACCGGCTGCCAGTAGTCCACCCAGCGCCAGCGGTCGAACTCGGGCTCGCCGGTGGCGTCGAGGCGGATGTCGGATTCATCGGCGGAGAGCTGCAGCAGGAACCAGCGCTGCTTCTGGCCCACGCACAGGGGCTTCTCCCCGCGGCGCTGGTAGCGCACGGGCAGGCGGTAGCGCAGCCACCGCGTGGTGGAGCCCAACAGGCGCACGTCCTTCGGCGCCAGGCCGACCTCCTCGTGCAGTTCCCGGTAGAGGGATTCCTCGGCCGACTCGCCCCGGCGCATGCCTCCCTGGGGGAACTGCCAGCCCTTGCCGCCGGTGCGGCGGCCCAGGAACAGCTTGCCGTTCTCGCCCATCAGGACGATGCCCACATTGGCGCGGAATCCGTCCCGGTCGATCACGTCGGTCATGGTCCGGTTCTTGTAACCGGCTTGACCTTCCGTGGCAAGGCGACGGTTCTTGAAGACGTGTCCCAGGTCCGTTCAGGCGCGCTGCAGCACCTGCTGGCGACGCTCCCGCAGGTAGGCCTGCCCCTGCTCCATCAGGGCCCGGAATGCCGCCTTGTCGCGCCGCTCGACGGTCTGGCGGATGCGCTCCACGGCGTCCGCCAGGGCCTCCAGGGACTCCCCGCCGTAGTCGTTCAGGGCCTGGATTTCGTAGTAGAGGTCGGGGCTCTCCTCGGCCACGGCCGCGGCCACCTCGACCTGGGCGTCGAAGGTGGTGCTGGACATGCGCTCGAGCCTGGGGGCGGTCTCGCCGCTGCCGGCCAGGGCGGTGAAGAAGGCGATGTTCACCGCATGCGACAGGCCCAGCACGTAGGCCACCAGCCGGTCGTGCTCGTCGAGGTCCATCACCACCTGCTCGGCCATGGTGGGACGGAACAGCGCGCGCGCCGCCTCCAGCGCCTCGGCATTGCCCAGGTCGATGAAGATCACGTGCCGGCCCGAAAGCAGTTCCACCGACGGGCCGAACATGGGATGCAGCGAGGTCACCTTCACGCCGGCCGCCTTCAGCGCCGCGAGCCCCTCGCGCAGCGGTGACTTGAGCGAACCCAGGTCGAACACCACGCCGCGCGGCCGGCGCGCGGCGAGCTCCTTCAGGATGGCGTCGCTGGCGCCCAGCGGCGTGGCCACCACGATGTAGTCGAAGGCGTCGAGGTCCTCGATGGTGCGCCAGTCGGCCACGCTGCGTCCCTCGCCGCTGCCGGCGGCGGGATCGGCCACCAGCACGTCGAATCCCTGCGAGGCCATGAAGCGGGCGAACCAGCCACCCATCTTGCCAGCGCCGCCGATCAGCAGCGCCCGCCGGCCATTGCCGGCGCCGTGCGCGGCCACGCTGACCTGCTCCTGCGTGGTCAGGGACGAGTGGATCAGGAGCCGCAGCACCCGCTCGGCCACGTCGGGCGACAGCCCTTCCTGCACGGCGCGCTGGCGCGCGGCGAGGATCACCTCGCGCTCGCGCTGGTAGTCGCGCGTGGGATATCCCGTGGCGCGCTTGGCCGCCGCCACTTCACGGGCAATGGCCTGGCGGCGGCCGATCAGCGTGACGATTTCGCTGTCGAGCCGGTCGAGTTGCTGACGAAGCTGCTCCAGGGGAGTGGTGGCCATCGCGAACCGTTATGCGGCTAAACTCGCGCAATGTTACCTGAACAGCAGCTGCCCGATCCGCTGCCCGAAGAACCAATGACACTGCTGGCGGCATGGCTGGACGAGGCCGTCCGCCGCAAGGACCAACCCAATCCCAACGCCATGGTGCTGGCCACCGCGGTGGACGGCCGTCCGTCGGCGCGCGTGGTGTTGTGCAAGGAGATCGACGCCGGCTCCGGCACCATCCGCTTCTTCACCAACTACCACTCGCGCAAGGGCCGCGAGCTCGGTGCCAACCCGCGCGCCGCGCTGGTGTTCCACTGGGACCACCTGCACCGCCAGGCGCGGCTGGAAGGCATGGTGGAGAAAGCCAGCGCCGCGGACAGCGACACCTACTTCGCCACCCGCCCGCGCGACAGCCAGGTCGGCGCGCATGCCAGCCGCCAGAGCGAACCGCTGGAATCGATGGCGGCGCTGGCTGCCGCCACCGAGGCGGTGCGCGCCCGCTTCGGCAGCGGTCCCATCCCGCGCCCCGCCCACTGGGGTGGATTCGTGTTCTGGGCCGAGGCGGTGGAACTGTGGGTCGCCGGCGCCGCCCGCCTGCACCAGCGCGCCCGCTGGGAGCGCGAGGTGGCCTTTTCCTGTGGGGCCAGGCCCGTGGCGGGCCCGTGGAGTGTCATGAGGTTGCAACCATGAGCGATCGTCCCCTGCTGGCCGGCCTGCAGGTGGCCGTCTGCTACCTCGTGGCCTTCTGGTCCGGGTTCTTCGTGATGGGCGTGGAGCTGCTGGGCGGACGCATCCTCGCGCCGAACTTCGGCAGCAGCATCTACGTGTGGGGTGCGCTGATCACGGTGTTCATGCTGGCGCTGTCGCTGGGATACCTCGCCGGCGGCCGCTGGTCGCAGAAGAATCCCAGCCTGCAGCGGCTGGGACTGCTGCTGGGGGTGGCGGCACTGACCGCGCTGCCGGTACTGGTGCTGGCCGGACGGCCGCTGGAGGACCTGGCCATCGCCGTGCCCGATCCGCGCTTCGGCTCGCTGGCCGCAGCCAGCATGCTGTTCTTCGTGCCCACCTTCCTCTCGGGCATGGTCTCGCCCTACTGCGTGCGCCTGCTGGTCGACGACGAGAAGACCTCCGGCCGCCGCGCCGGCCAGCTCTACTTCGTGTCGACCTTCGGCAGCGCCGGCGGCACCATCCTGACCTCGTTCTACCTCGTGCTCTGGTTCGAAGTGAACACCATCATCCTTGGCATGATCGCCATCTCCGGGGCACTGGCCGTGCTCGCGGTGCTGGCAAGGAGTCGCAGATGAAGAACTTTGCGCGGCTGCTGCCGCTGGTGCTGCTGACCATGGGTTCTGCCGGCCCAGCGCTGGCGCAGAAGCTGATCCATTCCGAGCGCTCGATGTACCGCGACGTGCTGGTGTACGAGGAGCGCGGCGAGCGCTGCATGTGCTTCACCCGCGAGTGCCGCATCGGCCGCCAGTCCTGCATCTACCTCGCCCGCCCGCGCGAGTTCGCGCTGAACTACACCCACATGGTGATGGGCGGCCTGCTGTTCGCCACCTCGGCCCCGCCGAAGACCCTGCTGATCGTCGGCCTTGGCGGCGGCACCCTGCCCACCGCGCTGCGCGAGGTGCTGCCGGATGCCGTGATCGACACGGTGGAGATCGACCCCGCGGTCACCGGCGTGGCGCGCCGTTTCTTCGGCTTCAAGGAAGACCCGAAGATGAAGGTGTACGAGATGGACGGCCGCGTGTACGTGAAGCGCGCCATCCGCGAGGGCAAGAAGTACGACGCCATCCTGCTGGATGCCTTCGACCACGAGTACATCCCCGAGCACCTGCTGACCAAGGAATTCCTGACCGAGGTCAAGTCGCTGCTGGCGCCGGGCGGCGTGCTGGTGGGCAACACCTTCTCCTCCAGCCGGCTGTACGACCACGAGTCGACGACCTACGCGGCGGTGTTCGGCACCTTCTACAACCTGAAGGCGGCGAACCGCGTGATCGTGGCGAAGCCGGCCGGGTTGCCGACGATGGAGCAGCTGCGGGCGCGGGCGATGGAGTACGAGCTGGCGCTGCGGGGGTTTGGCGTCGACGTGAACACTGTGCTGGGGATGTTCAACACGCGGCAGGACTGGAATCCGAATGCGCGGGTGCTGACGGATCAGTATTCGCCGGCGAATCTGCTCAATCACTGATTCCTGAATCGGGCGGATTCGTCTGGATGCCGCGAGGGCGCGCTGTGGGGGGAGGGGGCGCGCCGCGGACAGCCGGCGCATGAACGGTGGCGGTGACTGGACAGGATGGTGGTGGTGCGCCGGAACTTGCGCGCCCCTCCCCCCACAGCACACCCTCGCTGCGTCGAGGTGGATTCGGGCGGGATCCAGAAGAAGCGGGTTCGGCGTGACCAGAGAGCTCCGGGATCCAGATCACCCGATCAACGCTGCGGGTCTGCGCTTCATCGGCACCATGGTTCCACGGATGCAGCGCGGGTGTGGCGCGAGCGCGTGGCGCCCCGGCGCGGTGGTCATGTCGCCGGCAACTTCAGTCGACGATCGCCTGATGGATGAGCGCCCGAAGCTTGCCGAAGTCGTCGATGTCGCCCGCCGGATTGAGCTGCGTCAGGTACACCACCACCAGCTCCTCCTGCGGATCCACCCAGTACGTGGAGTGATACGCCCCGCCCCACCCGAACTCGCCGACCGAGCCGTGCTCGCCGCGCTTGCCGGTGTCGGTGACGACGGAAAACCCGAGGCCTTCCCCGACGCCGGGCCGGAACACGATGGGCGAGAGATGGTCGGCCGTCATCAGCTCGACGGTCTTGCGCGACAGGAAGCGCCGGCCCTCGAAGGTGCCACCGTTGAGCAGCATCTGCAGGAAGCGGGCGTAGTCCTGGGCGGTGGACAGGAGGCCTGCGCCGCCGGAGAAGGTACGGCGCGGGCCGTCGACGAAGGCGCCCTGGCCGGCGGGCCCCTCGGACGGGGCGCGGAACAGCCTGCCTTCGGCATCGAGGCCGTAGACGGCGGTGAGGCGGCTGCGCTTTTCCGGGGGCAGGAAGAACGAGGTGTCGTTCATGCCCAGCGGCGCGAACAGGCGCTCGTGCAGGAAGCGGTCCAGCGGCTGGCCGGAGACCACCTCGATCAGCGCGCCCAGGATGTCGAAGCTGTAGCCGTACACCCACTGCTCGCCGGGATGGGCGTCCATGGGCAGGCTGGCCATGCGCGCCACGATGTCGCGGATGGGCTCGTTGCGGTCGGAGAGGTAGTAGTTCTGGATGCCGGCCTTCTGCCAGGCGTCGGCGGCCACGCCCATGCCATAGCCCACGCCGGAGGTGTGCAGCAGCAGGTCGCGGATGGTGATGGGACGCCTGGCCCGCACCACGTCGTAGCCGCCGCCCTGGCGCGGCACGGCCACGTTCGTCTCCATCCACTCGGGCAGGTACTTGCCCAGCGGGTCGGACAGCAGCAGCTTGCCCTCCTCCACCAGCATCAGCGTGCCCACCGCGATCACGCCCTTGGTCTGCGAGGCGATGCGGAAGATGCTGTCGGTGCGCATGGCATCGCCCGCCTCGCGGTCGCGCTGCCCGAAGGCGCGGTGGTAGACGATGCGGCCCTTGCGCGCGACCAGCGCCACGCTGCCGGCCAGCTTCTGCTCCTGCACGTAAGCCT
The DNA here is from genome assembly GCA_003242275.1 of Pseudomonadota bacterium. Next base: position 12,835 of record QGUX01000007.1, read on the forward strand.
CGAGGGCGGTGGTGAGGCGGGCCAGGCGCTCTGAGGACATGCCGGCCCGTTCAGGCGCCGCGGGGGCCAGGCCCTGCGCGGCGGCCTGCGCCGCCATGACGATCGACAGCAGCATGGCGCCGAGGGTGGCGCGCAAGAGCAGGTGGTATTGCATCTCTTCTCCCCTGTATGTTGGTGGCGCCGCCGCCACGGCACCGGAGGCGCCATGCGGGACGGAGTGCCGTATTCTTGGGGCGATGCTAGCGCCAAACCCATGCAACCGTCAGTCGCCCATCGGCCCGTGAACAGGTTCGCGGCCGTCTTGCTCGCGCTGCTCGCGATGGCGGCTGGTGCGCCGGACGGCATGGCCGCGGAGGCCGGTGCGGGCACGCCCTTGCGCCCCCTGCCCGCCGACGTGCCGGAACCGCGCACCGACGCCAATTCCCTGGAGGCGCACCGCCAGCTGCTGGAGAAGCGCCACCGCGGCCGCATCGAGGTGTACTTCATCGGCGATTCGATCACGCGCCGCTGGGGTGCGGCCGAGCCGCGCTACCGGGCGCTGCTCGAGCACTGGCAGAAGAGCTTCCATGGCTGGAACGCGGCCAACTTCGCCTGGGGGGCGGACACCACGCGCAACATGCTGTGGCGGCTGGACCAAGGCGAGCTCGATGGCGTCAACCCGCGCGTGATCGTGGTGATGGCCGGCACCAACAACCTGCGCGTGCCGGCGGATGAAGCGGACGGCGAACGGCTGGCGGCGGACGTGGCGCGCGGCATCGCGGCCATCCTCGAACGCTGCCGGCGACTGGCACCGGAAGCGCGCATCGTGCTGATGGGCATCACGCCGCGCAACGACGACATGCGCCACCTGCCGGTGATCCGGCAGGTGAATGCGCGACTGGCGCAGATGGCCGACGGCGAGCGCATCCGCTTCATCGACCTGTGGGATCGCCTCGCCGACGAAGAGGGCCGCCTGTACCCGGGCATGACCGACCCGGACCTGCTGCACCTGGCCCTGCCAGCCTACGAGATCTGGGCCCAGTCGCTGCGTCCCGTGCTCACCGAATGGCTGGGTCCGCCGGCCGCGCAGGACCATGCGCCGCCACCGACGGGTGATCCCTCGGCCATGCGCGCGAACTGACGCCGGCGCATCGCGCGGCCGCTGATCCGGATGAGGCGCCGCGACGCCCCGGACGCGCGGCCTCAGCGCATCAGCTCGGCGCGCAGCGTCTCGTGCAGCAGCCCGTTGCTGGCCAGCACCGTGGTGGTCTGCATGCCCACCGGCCGGCCGGCGAAGTCGGTGAACCGGCCGCCGGCCTCGGTGACGATCACCGACAGCGCCGCGATGTCGAGGATGTTCACGTCCGACTCCACCACCAGGTCGAGCGCGCCCCGCGCCAGCAGGTGGTAGTGCAGGAAGTCGCCGTAGCCGCGCACCCGGTTCACCTTCTGCAGCAACGCACCGTAACTGGCCCAGTGCGGGCCCGCGGCCAGGGTGCGGATGTTGCCGGCGGAGAGGATGGCCTCGTCCAGCCGCGCCACGCCGCTGACCCTGACCGGATCGCCGTTGAGGAAGGCGCCGCGGCCGCGCTCGGCCCAGGCGGTCTCGCCATAGATGCCGGCCGCCGACACGCCGAGCACGAACTGCCCGCGCCGCATCAGCGCGATCTGCGTGGAGAAGAACGGCGTGTCGCGCACGAAGGACTTGGTGCCGTCCAGCGGATCGACCAGCCAGATGTTCTCGGCATCCATGCCGCTGCGGCCGCCCTCCTCACCATGGAAACCATGGTCCGGGAAGTGCTTCAGCAGCACCTCGCGGATCACCTGCTCGGCACGGCGGTCGGCCTCGGTGACGGGCGAACGGTCGAACTTGAGCTCGACCGCCACGTTGGAACGGTACAGTGGGGCGATGACCTCGCCCGCGGCCTTTGCGGCCTCGAGCGCGGCGCGCAGCTCGCGCGACTGGAAGCGTGTGGATGACATGGGACTCCCGGGTGAATCAGCGGATCCGGGAGCGCAGGGCCTGCCAGTCGAAGGCCGGTCCCGGATCGGTCTTGCGTCCCGGCGCGATCTCGCTGTGTCCCGCGATGCGCGCCGGCGACAGGCTGGGATAGGCGGCGAGCAGCGCGCGGATGGCGCGCGCGCCGGCCTCGTACTGCGCCGCCTCGTACGGAACCTCGTCGGCACCTTCGAACTCGATGCCGATGGAAAAATCGTTGCAGGCCTCGCGTCCCTGGTACGAGGAGACGCCGGCGTGCCAGGCGCGCAGGTGGAAGGGCACGAACTGCACCAGCTCGCCGTCGCGACGCACCAGCAGGTGCGCGGACACACGCAGGCCGTGGATGGTCTGGAAGTAGGGATGCGCGTCGCGCGGCAGGTTGCCGGTGAACAGCTTCTCGATCCACGCGCCGCCGAACTCCCCGGGCGGCAGGCTGATGCCATGGATGACGATCAGGTCGGCCACGATGCCTTGGGGCCGCGCATCACGATGCGGACTGGGCACCTGCCGGACACCCTCGAGCAGACCGGTGGCCACGTGGACTTGCAGAGTCAACCTTCCCGCCCTTGCCGCGGGCATCGAGGTGGTGCTACACCTGCGGCGCCCGGACGGACCAAACCACACAACAACGATACGGGGAGGGATTATGCCTATTGCCCAACGTCTCGGCGCCGAATTCCTCGGCACTTTCTGGCTGGTGCTCGGCGGCTGTGGCAGCGCGGTGCTGGCCGCTGCCTGGCCCGGGCTCGGCATCGGTTTCGCGGGCGTGTCGCTGGCCTTCGGCCTCACGGTGCTCACCGGCGCCTATGCCTTCGGCCACATCTCCGGTGCGCACTTCAATCCCGCCGTGTCGCTCGGCCTTGCCGTGGCCGGCCGCTTCGCGTGGAAGGACGTGCTGCCTTATGTCATCGTACAGGTACTGGGCGCGATCGCGGCCGCCTTGCTGATCCGCTACGTGGCCAGTGGCGCGCCGGGTTTCGACCTGGGCAACAGCCTCGCCTCCAACGGCTATGGCGAGCACTCGCCGGGCAGCTACACGCTGCAGTCGGCGCTGGCCATCGAGATCGTGCTGACGGGCTTCTTCCTGCTGGTGATCCTGGGCGCCACCTCGGCGCGCGCGCCGGCGGGCTTTGCGCCCATCGCCATCGGCCTGGCGCTGACGCTGATCCACCTGGTCAGCATCCCGGTGACCAACACCTCGGTGAATCCGGCGCGCAGCACCGGTCCCGCGCTGGTGGCCGGCGGCTGGGCGATCGGGCAGCTGTGGCTGTTCTGGGTGGCGCCGCTGGCCGGCGCCGCCATCGCCGGCTTCCTGCATCGCTGGCTGGAGTCCAGCCGCACCAGGGCCACGGCCGCGCAGGAGTGAGCGAAGCAGGCCGGGCGGCAGTGCTGCCACCCGGCCGCGGCGCCGGTCACGGGCCGCTCGCCCGTGACGGACGCCGCCCTGCCTTCAGAGATGACCTTCCGACGCCGCCGCGCCGCCCGCTGATCCCGCGCCGGCCTGCTGTGCGGCATAGGCCTGGCGTGCCACCTCGACCAGGTGGACACGGATCTGCTCGATCTGCTCATCGGTGAGCAGGTCGTCCCAGGCCGGCATGCCACGGCTCTGCAGCGCGCCGTCACGCACCACGGAGGCGAAGGCCGAAGCCTCGCGGATCAGCGGCGAGCGGCGCAGGTCCGGCACCGGGGAGGGCACGAAATTGCTGTGGCAGCTGCCGCAGTAGCCGCCGAACAGCACGGCGCCGGCGGCGATGTCGGCCGCGGATGCGGTCTGCACCGGCGGCTCGGGAATGGGCGGCGGCGGCGGCAGTTCCGGCGGCACCGGCACCTCGCCGCCGTCGAGGCGGAACACGAGGATGCGGTTGTCGTTGCCGCGGCGCGAGGCCACCTTGTCCGGCGTCCACATGGTCCAGCCGCCACCGCCGGTGCCGGCCAGCACGGCGATGTACTGCACGCCGTCGACGGTGTAGCTCATCGGTGCGGCCACGATCGAGGTGCCGGTGAAGATCTCCTTCAGCAGCCGGCCGCTGGTGTCGTCGAAGAAGCGCAGGTGGCCGTCGATGCTTCCCTGCACCACCAGGCCGCCGGCCGTGGACAGCACGCCGCCATGGTCGTTGAACGAGGGATAGCGGTGCTCCCACACCACCTTGCGGGCCACCGGGTCCCAGGCCTTCAGCGAGGCATGGACCTCGAGGCTGGGCAGCGTGCGAAGGTAGGCGGGATTGGCCAGCGCCTTGAACGGCGGCGCCAGTTCCTCGGCGCGCACCGGTCCGGTGACGAAGGACACCTGGAAGCCGCCGGACATCTGTCCCTGCACGCGCGGGCGCGGCTCGGTCGCGGCCAGCATCATGCCGCTGTGGATGGCCGGGATGTACACCAGCCCGGTCTTCGCCGACAGCGACATGGGATTGAAGTTGTGGCCGCCCGCGCCCGAGGGGAACACGATCACCGGCCTGCCCTTGGTGTAGTCGGCCTCCGGATTGATGATGGGTCGGCCGGTGGCCAGATCGACGCCGTTCGACCAGCTCGCATCCACGAACTCGTCCGCGGCCAGCAGCTCCCCGGTGACGCGGTCGTGCACGTAGAAGTAGCCGTTCTTCGACGCCTGCATCAGCACCTTGCGCCGCTCGCCGTTCCAGTCGAGCTCGGCCAGCATCAGGTGCGGCGTGGCGTCGTAGTCCCACTGGTCGCCCGGCGTCTGCTGGTAGTGCCAGGCGTATTCGCCGGTGGAAGCCTTCAGCGCCAGGATGGAGGCCAGGAACAGGTTGTCGCCGCCGGCGGGGCTGCGCAGCGTGGGGCTCCACGGCGAGCCATTGGCGGTGCCGAAGTACACCAGGTCGCTCTCCGCGTCGTAGGCGAAGCCGTCCCAGGCATTGCCGCCGCCCCCCCAGCCCCAGTCGCGCTTCGGGTCCCAGGTCTTCACCGCCATCTCGAGCGCGGGATTGTCCTGCGGCTTCGCGGGATCGGTGGGCACGGTGTAGAAGCGCCACTTGAGCTCGCCGGTGTCGAGGTCGTAGGCGCTCACATAACCGCGCGTGTCGAACTCGGCGCCGCCGTTGCCAATCACCACCACCGAGCCGGCCACCTGCGGTGCGCCGGTGATGGAATAGGCCAGCTGGTGGTCGGCGATGGTGTCCACCTCCCACAGCACCTTGCCGTCGCGCGCATCGAGCGCATAGAGGATGCCCTCGAAGGAGCCCACGTACACCTTGCCCTTCCACACCGCCACGCCCCTGTTGACGATGTCGCAGCAGGAGCCGCGCGCGTTGCGCAGCTTCAGTGAGGGCGTGAACTCCCACAGCAGCTCTCCGGTGGCGGCATTGAGCGCGTAGACGCGCCCGGCCACGCCGGAGGTGTACATGACGCCGTCCACCACGATGGGCGTGGCCTGCATGCCGCGGTTGGTGCCGGTGCGGTATTCCCAGGCGAAGCCCACGCGCGCGACATTGTCGCGGTTGATCGCGTCCAGCGGCGAGTAGTGGGTCTTGCCGGCGTCGCGGCCGGTGGTCAGCCACTGCCCCGGCTCGGCCTCGATGTTGGCCAGCCGCTCGGCGTCGACCCGGCCGGTGGGCTGCACCGCCTCCGGCGCGCGTTTGCAGGCCGCAAGTGCTGCCAGGGTGGCGACGGCCAGGACCAGGCCCGCCCGAGAGCGTGTGGAACCCATGACGAATCCCCCGAAGTTCGTGTGGCTGTAGGATCATTATGACCGCATGAACCCGCTTCCGGACAGTCATTCGGGCCTCGCCGCGCGCGACCTGGCGGTGCTGTGGCACCCGTGCACCCAGATGAAGGACCACGAGCGGGACATGCCGCTCATTCCCATCGCCCGCGGCGAGGGGGCCTGGCTGGTGGGCACCGACGGCCGCCGCTACCTGGATGCCATCAGCTCCTGGTGGGTGAACCTGTTCGGGCACGCCAATCCCGTCATCAGCGGCGCCGTGGCCGCGCAGCTCGCAAGGCTCGAGCACGTGATCTTCGCCGGCTTCACCCACGAGCCGGCGGTGGAGACGGCCGAGGCGCTGCTGCGCGTGGCCCCACCGGGGCTGGCGCGCTGCTTCTTCGCCGACAATGGCTCGGCCGCCATCGAGGTGGCGGTGAAGATGAGCTTCCACTACTGGCGCAACCTGGGCTACACGCAGAAGACGCGCTTCATCACCCTGGCCAACAGCTACCACGGCGAGACCCTGGGCGCGCTGGCGGTGGGCAATGTCGCCCTCTACAAGGACATCTACGCGCCGCTGCTGATGGATGTGATCACGGCGCCCTCCCCCGACGCCTACGAGCGCGAGCCGGGGGAGACCCCGGCCGACGTGGCGCGGCGGCAGATCGCGGCCATGCGCCTGCTGCTGGAGCGCCATGCCGGGGAGACCGCGGCGGTGATCGTCGAGCCGCTGGTGCAGTGCGCCGGCAACATGCGCATGTACGACCCGCTGTACCTCACGCTGCTGCGCCAGGCCTGCGACGAGTTCGGCGTGCACCTGATCGCCGACGAGATCGCGGTGGGTTTCGGCCGCACCGGCACGCTGTTCGCCTGCGAGCAGGCGGGCATCACGCCGGACTTCCTGTGCCTGTCGAAGGGACTGACCGGCGGCTACCTGCCGCTGTCGGCAGTGCTGACCACGCAGCAGGTGTACGACGCCTTCTACGACGAGTACGAGAAGCTCAATGCCTTCCTGCACTCGCACAGCTACACCGGCAACCCGCTGGCCTGCGCCGCGGCGCGGGCCACGCTGTCGCTGTTCGAGCGCGAGCCGGTGCTGGAGCGCAACCGCGGACTGGCCGCGCACATGGCGCGGGCCACCGCGGCGCTGGCCGATCATCCGCACGTGGCCGAGGTGCGCCAGACCGGCATGATCCTGGCCATCGAGATGGTGAAGGACAAGGCCACTCGCGAAGCCTTCGACTTCCGCGAGCGGCGCGGCCTGGCCGTGTACCGCCACGCGCTGGAGCGCGGCGCGCTGCTGCGGCCGCTGGGCAACGTGGTCTATTTCATGCCGCCGTACGTGATCACGCCGGAGGAGATCGACCTGCTGGCCGACATCGCGCGCACCGGCATCGAGGCCGCCACATGCGCCTGACGCGCGTGTACCTGCCGCCACCGCTGGCCACCGGCGCGGCGGTGACGCTGCCTTCAGGCCCCGCGCAGCACCTGGTGCGCGTGCTGCGCCTTGGGGAGGGCGACGCACTGCGCGCCTTCGACGGCACCGGCGGGGAATACGAGGCGGTGATCGAGGCCGTGCGGCGCAACGAGGGCACCGTGCGCATCGGCGCGCATCACGCCATCGAGCGCGAATCGCCGCTGAACATCACCCTGCTGCAGGGCATCGCGCGCGGCGAGAAGATGGACCTGGTCCTGCAGAAGGCCACCGAGCTGGGCGTCAACCGCATCGTCCCCGTCACCAGCCTGCGCAGCAACGTGCGGCTGACGCGCGAGACCGCGGCAGCCAAGCGCGAGCACTGGCAGGGCGTGGTGGCCAGCGCCTGCGGGCAGTGCGGGCGCAACCGGCTGCCGCAGGTGGTTGAGCCCGTGGACATGGCCGGCGCCGTGCAGTACGCGGCGCAGGGACTGAAGCTGGTGCTGGTGCCGGACGAGGAGGCCCGCGACCTGCGCACGCTGCTGGCGCAGGCGGCCGCGAAGGATGCCACGGCCCTGCCGCCCATCACCCTGCTGGTGGGACCTGAAGGCGGCTTCGATCCCTCGGAACTGCGCGTGGCGCGACTGGCAGGCTTCACGCCCTGCGTGCTGGGACCGCGCATCCTGCGCACCGAGACCGCGGCGCTGGTGGCGCTGGCGGCGCTGCAGTACGCGGCGGGCGATCTTGCCGCAGCGGAGTGAGCGATCGGCCGCGGACGCGGCCACGCGACCCGGCCGGCGGCCGGGCCCGGCTCAGAATTCCTTCCAGACCTGATCGCCCGACGCAGCCGCGCTGGCGATGGCGGTGGTGCGATCGCCCGGCCTCGCCGCCGCGCGCTCGCGCAGGCCGGACAGCGCCTTGCCCGACCAGGGACGTCCCGGACCGCGGCGCTCGATGCCGCCAGGCGCCCCGGACTGCGGCCCTTGCCCGGGCGCCGGCGCGGCCTGGGCGACTGCTGTCCCGCCACCGACACGGTAACGCTGGATCAGCGTGTTCAGGCCGCGCGCCTGGTCGGCCATGGCCTGGCTCGCGGCCGAGGCCTGTTCCACCAGCGCCGCGTTCTGCTGCGTCAGCTCGTCGAGCTGCAGCACCGCCTTGTTGACCTGGTCGATGCCGGCCGACTGCTCCTGGCTGGCCGCGGTGATCTCGGCGACGATGTCCGCCACGCGCTTCACCGCCGCCACGATCTGCTCCAGTGTCTCGCCCGAGCGCGCCACCAGCGTCGAGCCGTCGTGCACCTTCTGCACGCTGTCCTGGATCAGTGTCTTGATCTCCTTGGCCGCCGTCGCCGACCGTCCGGCGAGGTTGCGCACCTCGGCGGCGACCACGGCGAAGCCGCGACCCTGCTCGCCGGCGCGCGCGGCCTCCACCGCGGCATTGAGCGCCAGCAGGTTGGTCTGGAAGGCGATCTCGTCGATCACGCCGATGATGTCGGCGATGCGGCGCGAAGCGCTGTTGATCTCCTCCATGGCCTGCACGGCCTGCGCGACCACCACGCCGCCCCGCTCGGCCTGGCTGCGCGCCTCCACGGCAAGCTGGTTGGCCTGGCCGGCGTTGTCGGCGTTCTGCTTCACCGTGCTGGTCATTTCCTCCATCGAGGAGGCGGTTTCTTCCAGCGAGGAAGCCTGCTCCTCCATGCGCTGCGCCAGCGTCATGTTGCCCTGGGTGATCTCGTCGGCCACGCGGCTGACCTCGCCGGCGGCGCTCTTCACCTGCTGCACCATGCCGGCCATGTTGGCGGCGAGCTGGTTGATGCCCGCGGCCATGCGCTTCATCAGGCCCGACTTGCCCTGGGCGTCGATGCGGCGGTCGAGATGGCCCTCGTTGACCGCGTCCACCAGGCCCTGCACCTCCTCCACCACCTGCGCCATGGTGTCGGTGAGGCCGTTGACCACCGAGACCAGCCCGGCCGAAAGGCCGGAGCGTCCCTCCACGCTGATGCGCCGGTCGAGGTTGCCGTCGTTGACGGCGCTGACCAGTGCCTGCACTTCCCTGCCGACGGCACTGATGTTGTCGAGCAGGTCGTTGATGCCGGCCGAGAGCTTCTTCAGGAAGCCGTCCTTGTCCTCCAGGCGGATGCGCCGGTCGAGGTCGCCGGCCAGCGCCCGCGCGACGATCTCCTGCACTTCATTCTCCACCGCCACTTCCTGGGTGCGGTCCACCCACTGCACCACCGTGCCGATCCGCCTGCCGTCCGGGGCCACGATGGGATTGGCGATGAAGCGCATGGTGCGCGAGCCGATGGTGAACTGGGACTGGAAGGTCGTGGTCAGGTTGTCGAGGATCCGCCGCTGGTGGGCGGCGTTCCTGTGGAACAGGTCGATGTTCGACCCCACCAGCTTCGAGGCGTCGAAGTCGGGCAGGGAGGAACGGAAATCGGCCTCGTTGGCGGCCATCAGCTCGGCGGCCGCGCGGTTCATGTAGATGATGTCGTGGTTCTCGTCGGCCACCATCACGCTGGCCGTGGTGGCATCCAGCGCCTGGCGGATGCGCGAGTTCTCCATCGACACCGCGCGCTCGGCCTCGGCGCGCCGCGCGGCCTCCTCCTCGAGTTCCAGCTCGCGCGTGCGGTCCCGCCACTCCACCACGGTGCCCACGCGCCGGCCCCTGGCGTCGAACACCGGGTTGGCGGTGAGCTTCATGCGGCGCGGCCCGATGCGGATGTCCGAGGTGTACGTTCCCGTCAGGTTGTCGAGGATGGCGTGCTGGTGGGCGTGGTTGCGATGGAACCTGTCGATGCTCGATCCGATCAGCCGGGTGGCGTCGAAGTCCGGCATCCATTTCCGGAGGTCATCCTGCACCGCCAGCATCAGCTCGCGGCCCGTGCGGTTCATGTAGACGATGTCGTGCTTCTCGTCGGCCACCATCACGTTGACGCTGACGGCATCCAGCGCCTGCTGCAGGCGCTCCTCGGCACCCTGTTCCTGGCGCAGCAGCTTCAGCGACAGCACCGCGAGCCCGAGCCCGGCTGCGAGGATGACGAAGTCGGGGATTCCATGCCTCCCATGGAAGACCGGCGCCACGGCGAATGCGCCGATGCCCAGCAGCAGCACCGCCATCAGGTACTGGCGCTGCATCGGGCTCAATTTCTGGTGGATGTTCACGTTCGCTCCGCAAGTTCCTGTTCATGCTTCCCTGCGCACCGATCCGTGATGCAACATCGACCTCCGGGGACCGGAAGCCTCGCAGGCCGGATTTGACCGCATGGAAAGGCGCGCGACGGAGTGCTCCGCTCACAATTCGCAGAACGGAGCCCGGCGATTCAGGGATACCCCTAAGTCGAAGGGTGGCGGATGGTCGCGCTGCTACGTAGTTTCCGAAGGTGCGCCGATGTGGTCAGGATGTGCCATCAGCGGGCCCATCCTGCCAGCGGACTTCGAACAGCACCGGACGATGGTCCGATCCCAGTGACGGACCACGCTCGCGCCTCGTGATCACCAGCGGCTCCGTGCACAACGCGAGGTCGATGGGAATGGCCAGTGGCGAGCGGCTGAGCCAGGTGGGTGCCCAGAATGCCGATGTGCCGCGGAACGCGAGGCCGTGCGCGAACAGGTTGCGCACCGGCGCGGACCACGGCGTGGCATTGAAATCGCCGGCGACGACCATGGGCCCGCTTCGCCCGGCGGCCATGCCGGCCAGCGCCGCGAGCTGGCGGTCCCGCATGTGCGCCCGGCGGGCATCCAGCGGCGGCGGCGGATGCATGCCGACGAACAGCAGCCGGCGCCCTTCGTGCATGAGGTGCGCGCTGGCCGAAGGCAGGGACGCACCTCCCGGCTCCAGCACCTGCGGGTCCTCCAGCGGCACGCGGGACAGCAGCGCCAGCCCGAACCGGTCCGGACGCGGATGCACCACGCGATGGGGGTAGCGCGACGCCAGCGGCTCCAGCGCGGCGGCCCAGCGCGCATCCACCTCCGCGAGGAACACGATGTCCGCGTCCACCGCCGCGATGTAATCGACCACGTCCTGCCTGCGCTGGTTCGAATTCAGCACGTTGAAGCTCAGCACGCGCAGCGGGATATGCCCGGCCAGCGGCGGATCGGTGAGCACGTGCGGCGCCTGCGCCAGCCCCGCAACCAGCGCGCCGTTGACGAGCGTGGTCAGCACCGCGAACTCGAGCACCAGGCGTTGCCTCCGCCACCATGACCAGGCCATCGCGGCACAGCCGGCCGCGAGGTACTGCCAGCGGAAGTGGCTGGCGAGGTCAAGCAGCCAGTGCCAGGAGCCCAGCAGTCCCAGCCACGAGGGCACGAGCGCCGCCACGAAGAGGACGCAGGCCAGCGTGCGGGGCGCAGTCCTGGCGTTCGCGCGCGGTCCGGCGTCCGGGACTTCGGGCATCCCGGCGCTTTCAGCCGAGGTCGGAATCGCCCGGCAGCGGCTCGGTTTCCCTGGCGATCATCTCCTCGAGCCGGTCGAGGTCCGGCACCAGCGGCCGCTCGTCCAGCAGCAGGATCTGGCAGGCCACCGGGCTGTCCCCGGGGAATTCGCGCGTGGCGTCGAGCTTCACGAACTCGGGCGAGATGCGCACCAGCTGCGGGAAGCCCTGCGACAGGATGGCGATGGCGCCGCCACCGAGCGATTCATTGAGCGCGTTGAGCACCACCACGCGCGAGCGCGAGGTCGGGGGCGCCACGTCGCCACCGGCACAGCCTTCGAAGGACACCAGCGGCACGCTGCGGCCGTTCCACTTGATCATGCCCAGGTGCCAGGGCGGCGCGCCGGTCATCTCCTGCGGAGCCTGCCAGCCGACCACCTCGGCCACGCAGCCGCGCGGCACCAGCAGCCGCTCCTTCTCGAGTGGCACCATCAGTCCATACAGTTCCGCGGGGCGGTCGCTGCTCATTTCTCTTCCTCAGGCTCCCGCCAGGTGCTGGCCGCGGCGCGCGACCAGCGGGCCGATGGCCTCGAGCAGCTGGCTCTCCTGGTAGGGCTTGCCGAGGTACTCGTCCACGCCGATCTCCATGGCGCGCGCGCGATGCTTCTCGCCCACGCGCGAGGTGATCATGATGATGGGCACGTTCTTCAGCCGCGGCGTGGAGCGCATGTGCTGCGCCACCTCGTAGCCGTCCATGCGCGGCATCTCGATGTCGAGCAGCACCACGTCGGGCACGTGCTCCTCCATCACCGCCACCGCGTCCTCGCCGTCGCGCGCGGTCAGCACGCGCATGCCGTTGCGCTCCAGCAGGCGCTGGGTGACGCGGCGCACGGTGATGGAGTCGTCCACCACCAGCGCGGTGATGCGGCGCTCGCCGCGATCGCGCGCACCGGCCAGCTTGTCGCGGCCGCGCCAGCCGGCGCGAACCAGCGAGCCGATGTCGAGGATCACCACGATGCGGCCGTCGCCCATGATGGTGGCACCGGCCACGCCGCGGATCGAGGCGATCTGCGGGCCCACGGGCTTGACCACGATCTCGCGTGTGCCGACCAGGTACTCGGCCACCACGCCGGTCGACAGCTCGCCCGCGCGCACCATGGCCACGGGCAGCGTGGGTTCGTCATCCGGCAGCGGACCGGGCTCCAGGCCGACGAAGTTCGCCAGGTGCTGCAGGCGGTACTTCTGCCCGCCGTAGAGATACGAGGGCGTGTCGCTGGCGAGGTGCTGCAGCACCTCCTCGCGCGGCACGCGCACCACGCCCTCGATGGTGGGCATGGGCAGCGCGTACTGCTCGTCGCCCACGCCGACCACCAGCGCATGGCTGACGGCCAGCGTCAGCGGCAGGCGGATGATGAAGCGCGTGCCCTTGCCGGGCTCGGTCTCCATGTTCAGCGAGCCGCCGAGCTTCTTCACCTCGACGGCGACCACGTCCATGCCCACGCCGCGGCCGGCGGCCTGCGTCAGGCTTTCGGCGGTGGAGAAACCCGGCTCCAGGATCAGCGCCATGGCCTCCTGGTCGGTCAGCGCCTGGTCCTCGCGGATCATGCCGAGCTGGATGGCCTTCCTGCGGATGGCCGGGATGTTCATGCCGGCGCCGTCGTCCGACACCTCGACGATGACCTCCGCGCCCTCGCGCTTGAGCGTCATCTGGATGCGGCCGGTCTCGGGCTTGCCCGCGGCGGCGCGCTTCTCCGGCGTCTCGATGCCGTGCACCACGGCATTGCGCAGCAGGTGCTCGAAGGGCGGCAGCATGCGCTCGAGCACCTGGCGGTCCATCTCGCCCGAGGCGCCCTCCACCACCAGCTCGGCCTTCTTGCCGGTGTCGGTGGCGGTCTGGCGCACGATGCGGCTCATGCGCTGCGCGTGGCGCTGGAAGGACACCATGCGCGTGCGCATCAGGCCGTTCTGCAGCTCGGTGAGCGTGCGGCCCTGGTGGATGAGCTGGTTCTGCGCCTCCTGCGCCAGCGTCTCGAGCATGCCCTGGATGCTGGCCACGTCGTTGGCGGTCTCGGCCAGCGCGCGCGAGAACTGCTGGATGGCCGAGTAGCGGTCGAGCTCCAGCGGATCGAAGTCGGCGCGGTCCGGGCGGTCGCGCATCTCGGTCTCGTGCCGGTGCAGGATCTGCGCCTCGGTCTCGATCTCGAGCTTGGCGAGCTGCTCCTTCAGGCGCGTCACCGTGCGCGAGAGCTCGCCGAGGTTGAACTCCATCGAGCCGAGCTGCTGCTCGATGCGCGAGCGGGCGATGCTGACCTCGCCGGCCTGGTTCAGCAGCTGGTTCAGCAGTTCCGCGTCGACGCGCGCCATCTCCACGCGCTCGGCCGGCGCGGTGGGCTCGCGGCCCGGCGGCACCGCCGCCGCGGACATCAGGCGCTGGAAAGCGGGACGCGCCAGCGTCGGCGGATTGAACGAGGTCGCCGGCGCGGCGGGGTCGGACCGCGGCGGCAGATGGACCACGTTGGAGGACGCCGGCGCTTCGGCCGGCGGTTCGACGGG
>QGUX01000398.1 GCA_003242275.1 Pseudomonadota bacterium
CTTCTTCTGTTCGTAGTACAGGCTCTCCTCCTGGATCTTGCCGCGCTGGTACATGGTGTCCATGGCGCCGAGCACGCCGCCGCGCTCGCTGATGGCCTCGAACTCCCGGTACACGGCTTCCTCGACCAGGTCGGTCAGGTACTCCACCGCGAAGCTGCCCTGCCAGGGGTTCTCGATGAAGTTCAGGCCCAGCTCCCTGTTGATGATCATCTGGATGGCCACGGCGCGGCGCACGCTCTCCTCGGTGGGCGTGGTGATGGCCTCGTCGTAGGCGTTGGTGTGCAGGCTGTTGCAGTTGTCGAACAGGGCATACAGGGCCTGCAGCGTGGTGCGGATGTCGTTGAACTGGATCTCCTGGGCGTGCAGCGAACGGCCGGAGGTCTGGATGTGGTACTTGAGCATCTGGCTGCGCTCGTTGGCGCCGTAGCGCTCGCGCATGGCGCGCGCCCAGATGCGGCGCGCCACCCGGCCGATCACCGTGTATTCCGGGTCCATGCCGTTGGAGAAGAAGAACGACAGGTTGGGCGCGAAGTCGTCGATCTTCATGCCGCGCGCCAGGTAGTACTCCACGATGGTGAAGCCGTTGGACAGCGTGAAGGCGAGCTGGCTGATCGGGTTGGCGCCGGCTTCGGCGATGTGGTACCCGGAGATGGAAACCGAGTAGAAATTGCGCACCCGGTTGCGGACGAAATACTCCTGGATGTCGCCCATCATGCGCAGGGCGAACTCGGTGCTGAAGATGCAGGTGTTCTGGGCCTGGTCTTCCTTGAGAATGTCCGCCTGCACGGTGCCGCGCACGGTGGCCAGGGTTTCGGCCTTGATCTTCCCGTAGGTCTCGGGGTCCACCAGCTGGTCGCCGGTCATACCCAGCAGGGCCAGGCCCAGGCCGTCATTCCCCTCCGGCAGCGCGCCGTGGTATTGCGGGCGCGGGCGGTCGCGGAAGAACGCGTCGATCTTCTTCTGCGCCTCCGCCCAGCGCGTGGCATCGGCCTTCAGGTACTTCTCGACCTGCTGGTCGATGGCCGTGTTCATGAACATGGCCAGGATGATGGGCGCCGGGCCGTTGATGGTCATGGACACCGACGTGTTCGGCGCGCACAGGTCGAAGCCGCTGTACAGCTTCTTCATGTCGTCCAGCGTCGGGATGTTGACGCCGGAATTGCCGATCTTTCCGTAGATGTCCGGACGCGCGGCCGGGTCCTCGCCGTACAGCGTCACGCTGTCGAAGGCGGTGGACAGGCGCGCGGCCGGCTGGCCCAGGCTGAGGTAGTGGAAGCGCCGGTTGGTGCGCTCGGGCGTGCCCTCGCCCGCGAACATGCGGATGGGGTCCTCGCCGGTGCGGCGGTACGGGTACACGCCGCCGGTGTAGGGATAGTGGCCGGGCAGGTTTTCCTTGCCCAGGAAGCGCAGCAGCTCGCCCCAGCTGCGGTAGGTCGGCGCGGCGATCTTCGGGATCTTCTGGTGGCTGAGCGACTCGCGGTAGTTCTCCACGCGGATGGTCCTGCCGCGCACCTGGTATTCGTTGACCTCGCCGGTGATGGCCTGCAGGCGCTCCGGCCATTCGCGCAGGTTGCGCAGGTTCTCGCTGGTCAGCGCCATGACGGCATCGTTGTAGCGCTGGCGCAGGGTGGAGAGCG
>QGUX01000222.1 GCA_003242275.1 Pseudomonadota bacterium
GCGGGTTCAGCGTGACGCCGCTGACCGGTTCGCCGATGGCCGACGCCGGGATGGAGGTGCCGATCTTCTCGAGGTCGGCGGCAGAGATGGTGATCTCCGGCGCGGCCGGTAGCAGTGAGCCGGGCGCAGGCACCGGGGAGGGCGAGGAGGACGAGCTCCCGGATACCGTGCAGGCGGTGATCAGGCCCGCCAGTGCGATGGATGCGAGCGCGGGCCCGAGGTTGTGGCCCGGTCGGACGTTGTTCGGATGATTCATGGATTCCCCCCAGGCGCGGCTATGGCGCGTCAGGGGGGCGAGTATCGCCACGAACGGGCGAGATTGTAAATTGCCTTACAGATTCACCGAGGGCGCCCGGCCGTGGCCGGCCGGGTGCCAGGGCATGGGCAATGAAGCCGCTGCTCCGCGGTGCATGCGTCAGAGCTTCGTTGCAAAGCCCAGCGACGCCACATGGCTGGACTGGTCATCCGACACCAGTCCACCGTAGCGCACCCGCAGGCTGGTCCTGTCCGAAGCGCTCCACGTCAGCGCTGCACCGAGCCGCACGCGGTTGGGCGCCATGCCGGGTCCATGGATCTGGAAGGCATCACCGCCGGCAAAGCGGTTGACGGTATCGCGCCGCACATGGGCCAGCGAGTGTTCCCACAGCGCCTGGCCCGACACGGCCAGGTGACCGTGCCCGGTCTGCACCGTGCGTGCCAGTTCGAAGCCCACGCCCATCTCCATGCGCTTCCAGCTCCTGGCGCCGGACGAAAGGTTGAACTCCCCGGCGCGCTTCTCGCTGATGCTGCCGCGGTGTGACCAGCCGGTATCCACCGTGAGCACGGGCGAGAGGCGGGTGGTGGGCGAGATCCGATGGGCATGCGTGAGCTCGCCGCTCAGTCCCACCGAATGCACCCAGTAGCCCGTGCGGGCCGTCAGGTCGATCGCACCGAAGCCGATTTCGCGCTCGGTGGTGGCGCGGTTGGCGCCATAGGACAGCGCGCCGGCGAGCCGCCAGGGGCCTTCATTCAGCACGCCATATGTGCCCAGGAAGTAGCCGTGGCCCTTGACGGTGGCATCGCGTCCGCGCAGCGAGCCGTGGCTGCGCAGGTAGCCCAGGCCCACGCCGAGCAGCATGTCCTCTTCGCCCACGCGGGTCACCACCTCGTGGCCGCCGGCCACGCCGGCGTTCCACCACCGGATGCGCGCCGCGTTGCCGTCACTGTCGATGTCACCGTGCCCGCCCAGCAACGAGGCCCAGGCCCCGTGCCTGCGCGCGCCCGCCTGGCCCCCGGTGGGGTCGAGCGTGGCCTGCACGCCCGCGCCGGCGCCGGCAATGCCCTGCTGGCGCAGCGTGCGGTTGAACAGCGAGAAGGTGTGGTCGACCACGTGCTGCATCGATGCATGCACCTCGCCGGACATGGCGTCGAAGGCCGCCGATGCAACCCCGTTCGCCAGCAGCAGCGCCGCGTCGTAGGGCGCGCGCCCCGCGCCCAGCGATTGCACGCCGCCGGCCGTGGAGCACTGGTTGAAGGTCATGCCCGGCCGGCAGAACGAGGCCACGGCCTGGCTGGTGACGAAGTAGTCCCTGCCGTCGGTGTGGCCGCTGAAATCCAGCAGTGCGAAATCGTCGAGGATGATGGGCGTCCCCACCACCGTCAGCCCGCCGGACGCGGCAGTGCGGATGATGGTGTAGGTGGTGCCCGGCGCATAGGTGCTGCCATCGTCGGTGCCGTTCGCCGGCGTGACCAGGATGCGCGCGCCGTCGTGCAGGGTGGCCGTCTGCGCCTCGACCAGGTCGTTGTTCACGCCGGCCACGTTGCCGCCGTCATTGATCTGCACCACGTAGGTGGATCCGGCCAGCAGCGCCAGTTCACCCGACGCCGCGGCGGCCAGCATCGGAGGACTGCCGTCGCCGGCCTCGAGCAAGGCCTGGTAGACCGGCTGGCCGATCACGCTGAGCGTGCCGATGCCCGTGCCCGGCTCGAGCCGGCCGGCCACCTCCAGGCTGCCCACCTCGCCGACGCCCGACAGCACGGTGCCGGCGCGGGTGGTCAGGGCGCCGGCCACCAGGCCATCCAGCCGCATGCCGCCCTCGGCCAGCACCACTTCGCCGGTGAACAGCCGGTCATCACCCGTGAAGTGCAGCAGTCCCGCGCCGCGCTTGGTGAGCGTGCCATTGCCGGACAGCCCGCCCGACAGGGTCACCGTGCCGCCCTCGGCCAGCAGGTTGTTGCGCGCGCCACTGACGGCCAGCTCGCGCGCACTGGAGAAGCCGGGCGCGAGCGCCAGGGTGGCCGGATCGTTGAGGCCTTCCAGCCACACGGCGCGCAAGGGGTCGCCGAGCGCCGCGTCGGATTCCACGCGTACCGTGCCAGCATGGATGCGGGTTTCACGGTGGCTGTTCTCGCCCAGCAGTTCCAGCGTGCCGAGGTCGTTCTTCAGCAGGGCGCCCTCGCCAGTGAGGTCCGAGGCGATCACCGCCGTCATCGCGTTGCCTGCGGCAGTGCCGTCGCCCACGCGCACCGTCACCGCCTGGTCCAGCGCGATGGTGCCGCCGGTGAGCCGGTAACCATCCACGGCAAACTGCAGGCCGGCGCCGATGCTGACGTCATCCACGGCCACTTCGCCGGGCGTGCCGGCGAAGACCAGCATGGCGAGCGGATCGTAGGGGCCATTGGCGCTGCCATCGGACAGCGTCCAGTTGTTGCCGGCCGTGGTCCACGCGCCATTGCCGCCGTCCACGGCGCCATTGCCGCTGGCCTGGCTGCCGTCCCAGAACGCGTACGAGCCCGGCACCGCCCCCTGCTGCACCAGCAGGTTGACCTCCTTGGCGATGGCGGTCTGCACTTCCAGGTCGCCGGCGGTGAAGCCCGCCGGCACGGCGCCGATGCTGATGCCGGAGGAGAGCAGCGAGCCGCCGTACTCGAACAGGCGGTACACGCCGGCGCCGAAGCCGCCAGCGTCGATCACGTCGAGCCGGCCGTCCAGCGCCAGGTCGCCACCGACGCGGATCAGGTCGCTGTCCACGCCAGCCACGCCGCCGGGCGCACCCAGCTCGAACTCGAGCACCGAGGCGGGATCGAGGTACAGGTCGCCCAGCACCTCCATCAGGCCCGGCGACTGCCCCGGCGCGAGCACGCCGCCGTCGGACTGGATGGTGCCGCCGAACTGTCCGCCGGACAGCCGCGCACCATTGCTGACGAAGACATTGCCGCCGAGCCGGTTGGCCACGTGCAGCCAGCCGCCGGAGAGCAGGGTGGAGCCGCCGAATTCCCGGCCGTCACCGGTGAACACGGTGAGGCCGGCGCCATGGCGCAGCGTGCCATTGGTGCCGGCGAGGTCGGCGCCCAGTTCGAGCGCACTGTCGTGATTGATGACCAGCACGCCCTGGCCACTGCCGAACTGGATGCGGCCGGCTTCCAGGGTGGCCGATGCCGGGGCATCCTCGGGGGCCGCGCCCAGGTTGAGCTGGCCCACGGAGCCGGAGTCGCGGGCGATGGTGACGGTGCCGTTGCCGGTGGCGCCGACGCGCACGCGGCCAGCCTCGGAGATGGTCAGCGTGCCCGTGCCCTCGCGGCCGACGATCAGGCTGTTGCTGATGTCCCAGGCCGAGCCGGCGCCGGACACCAGCACGGTCGCCTCGGGCTGGCCGCCGGGGAGCTGGCTCCCGATGACGCCGCGTGCGCTCTGGGCGGTGCCGCCGGCCGTGATGGCGAGGCTGGAGTTCTGGCCCACTTCCAGCGCGTCCCGCGCGACCCAGGTGGAACCTGCGCCCGTCACGGTGGCGCGGCCTGAAGTGGCGCTGGTGGCCCCGCCGCCCGTGCCCACCCATCCATTGCCGCTCTCGGCGCGTCCGCCGTCGTTGATCAGCAGCTCACCGCCAGCGGGGCCGTAGCCCACATGCAGGATGCCATCGAAGGACAGCAGCGAGCCTTCGCCGGTGATTTCCAGCAGGCCCTCACCTGTGGCGCCAGCGCCGATCCTGACGGACTTTCCGAGGTTCGAGTCGGCCATGCGCACCACGCCGCCACTGGTGATCCTCAGCACGCCCTGGCCTTGCGCACTGCCCAGGGTGATCATGTCGGCCAGTGTCCAGGTGCCCGCGTCGACGGTGACGAGGCCGCCGCCGTTGATGTGGCCGCGGGAGCTGGCCACGGAGGCGCCGTCGTGGATGTCGACCGTGCCGGATACGCCGCCACCGACATTGAGGTTGCGGCTGCCGATGTCGA
Organism: Pseudomonadota bacterium; assembly: GCA_003242275.1. The sequence continues at coordinate 4,213 of QGUX01000222.1, forward strand.
GGCTCGCGCCCTCGGTGACGACCAGGCGGCCCGTGCCGCCGGTGCCCACGTTGACGTCGAGGCTGGCGGTGACCGAGGACAGGCCGCCGATGCGCATGTAGCCGGTGCCGCCGCTGTTCTGCGTGCTGCCGATGTTGATGCCGCTGGCCTGCAGGCGTGAGGCGCCACCGGTGATGATGAGGGTGCCATCTCCCCCGTCACCGGATCCCAGCGATACGCCGTAGCTGGTGACCTGTCCGCCGCCGGAGATCTCCAGCGTGGCTTCGCCGCGGTTGCCCACGGTGATGCCGGGCTGGCCGCTGATTCCGCCGCTGCCCGTCAGGGTCAGCGCCGAATCCTCGCCGGTCACCAGTACATGGCCCCGGGAGCCGGGATTCTGGCCGATGGTCACCGAACCGGTGTTGTACGGGGGATTCACCTGGCCGCCGTTGATCACCTGCAGCTCGCAGGTGCCGTCGCGGCCGATGGTGAGGGACTGGGCGGGTTCCCACGGGCTGGCGTGGGTGCCGCCGCCGGTGCCGCTGACGATGAGGGTGGAGTCGTCGCAGACCACCTGGGCATGGGCCTTGAGGGCCAGGCCCAGCGACAGGGCGGCGGTCTGCGTGAGCATCAGTGGCAGCCGCAGGGACCGCTGCACAGCAGGGCGGACGTTGATTCGCGAAGCGTCGCCGCCGCCGGGGCCGGCGGCGGAAGCGGCCGCAGGGCCGCTCAGGCGGGTCTTGAGCATGCAGTCTCCCGAAGGTTCGAGCGAACCGTGAAAAGAGGGGGGCTGTTAGATATCAGTCCGTCCTGCGGGACTCTTGGACTGGGCGCCGGGACTGGGCGGCACCGGCCGGCGTGCCGGAAGCTTCGAGGAATTCGCGGCGCGCCTCCGAAGGCGTCATGCCGAAGCGGCGCCGGAAGGCGCGGTTGAAATAGGAGAGGTCGCTGAAGCCGGCGCCGAAGGCGATGGTGCTGATGCCCGTGCGCGCGGCGCCGGCCTGGCGCAGCAGGCGGAATGCGCGCTGGAGCCTGGCCTCGAGCACGAAGGCGGTGAAGCTGGTGCCGGCGCCGAGGAACAGGTCGCGCACGTAGCGTGGCGAGATGCCGTGGCGGGCGGCGAGCCATTCCAGCGACAGGTCGGCGCGGGCCAGGTTGGCCTCGATATCCGCCTGCAAGGCGCGCAGCCGGGCCTGGCGCACGCCGCGCTGCGCGGCCTCCTGCCGGAAGTCCGGGCAGGTCCCTGCCACCGTGGCCACCAGGTCGGTGACATGGTGCGCGCAATGCGTGGTGGCCTGCGGGCCCAGCTGCTGCAGGTCATCCTCGAGCAGCAAGCGGGCATAGCGTGCCAGCAGCACCAGCTCCGGCGAGGGCGGCAGCTTCTGCTTCGAGATGGCTCCGCCCACGTTGTCCAGCAGGGGTTCGAGCCGGGCACGCGGAATGGCGATGTCGAGGAAGCAGCCGGTGCCGCCGAAGTGGTGCTCGGACACGAACTCGCTGCTGCCCAGGTAGGCGTCGCCGGCGGCCAGCTCCACCGGTTCGCCCT
>QGUX01000399.1 GCA_003242275.1 Pseudomonadota bacterium
CCAGAGTACGCACGCGGTGCTCTTGATGTTTTGTTTTTAAAGAGCCAGCCACCCCGGGACCCTCCCCGGGGTATATCGTGGCGCCGGTCCGAGGTTAAAAAGGGCAGTCCAGGCGGCCCGGCAGGCCGTGGCGCGCCAGCGCCCGCCCGATGGCGGTGCTGCCGGACAGCCGTGACAGCGGCACCGCCAGCAGCATGCCGGCCAGCACCGGCGACAGCCACGGCAGCAGCGGCGGGGCGAGCAGCGCGAACAGGGCGGTAAGCAGCACGCCGGCCAGCGTATGTCCCCAGTGGATGCGCCAGGCTTCCGTCCAGCTTGCGCTACCCTCGTCGCGCCGCTGCGAGTTCCAGCCCGAATCACGGCCCAGCAGCACCTCCGCCACCGAGCGGCTCTGCATCAGCATCATCACCGGCGCATACAGCGCCGACAGCACCAGCTCCAGCAGTGTGCTGGCCACCATCTCGATGCTGCCCAGCGTGCGATGCATGTGCAGCGAGAAGAACGCGCGCACGAAACCCAGTGCCTTGGGCAGCAGCAGCACCCCCATGCAGAAGATGAACAGCTCCAGCATCCGCTGCGCGTCGAAGCGCGGCCAGTTGGGGAACAGCTGGATCTCGAGCGGGAAGTACTCCGGATTGTGGAGGCCTGCCTGCACCGACAGCGCGAAGCTCAGCAACAGCATCACCAGCCACAGCGGCGAGGCCACGTAGCTCATGATGCCAAAGGCCAGGTGCATGCGGCTGGGCATGGTGAGTCCGGCGGCACCGACCACCTTCGCGTGCTGCAGGTTGCCCTGTGCCCAGCGCCGGTCGCGCACGGCGAGGTCGATCAGCGACGGCGGGCTCTCCTCGTACGAGCCCATCACCTTCGGCAGCATGCGCACCTTCCAGCCGCGGCGGCGCAACAGCGCCGCTTCGACGAAGTCATGCGAGAGGATGTGGCCGCCGAAGGGCCGGCGTCCCGGCAGTTCGGGCAGGCCGCAGCTCTCGGCGAAGGCCGCGATGCGGATGATGGCGTTGTGGCCCCAGTAGTTGCCGTCGTCGCCGGACCATGCGGCCACGCCGCGGGCGATCACCGGGCCGTACATGCGTCCCGCGAACTGCTGCAGCCTCGCCAGCAGGCTCCGGCGGCCCACCAGCAGCGGCACGGTCTGCAGCAGCCCGAGCTGCGGATCGGCGCTCATTGCGCGCACCAGGGTGACCAGCGTGTCGGCGGAAAGCAGGCTGTCCGCGTCCAGCACCACCATGAACTCGTAACGCGCGCCCCAGCGTTCCACGAAGTCCTGCACGTTGCCGCTCTTGCGGCCGGTGTTGCGCCAGCGGCGGCGGTACCACACGGGCATGACGCCGGCGAGCCTGCCGCGCAACCGCGCGATGGCGATGGATTCACGGATCCACGCGTCGGCGCGGGTGGAATCGGAGAGCACGACGATTTCGAAGCCGGCCGCGTGCCCGGCGGCCGCCAGCTCCTCCGCCATGGCCTGCAACGCGGCGGTGGTGCGCAGGGGATCCTCGTTGTAGATGGGCATCACCAGCGCGGTGCGCCGCCGCGCCACCTCCTCGGGCGGCGCGAGCGGCAGGCGGCGCGCCGGGCGCGCCCCCCCCCCCGAAGCGGGGGGGGGCTCGGCGCTC
>QGUX01000400.1 GCA_003242275.1 Pseudomonadota bacterium
CCGCACGCCACCTGGGTGTCGCTGGCGCAGTGGGGCAAGAAGCCGCTGCGCTTGACGGGCCCGGCAGCCTGCCCGGCATCGGCCTGCCGCTGCGCGCGCTGGTGAGCACGGTGCGCAATCCGGCCGGGCGCGCCAGCGCGCTGCTGGTGCTGTTCCGCCGGTCCGACGCGCCGGAGTTCCGCCGCCGCGACGGGCTGCTGGCCGACCTGCTCGCGCGGCGCGCCGCGGCGGTGATCGAGGCGCGCTACGACTCGCTGACCGGCCTGTTCGCGCGCCATGCCTTCGAGCCGCGCGTGCGCCAGCTCGTGGCGGAAAAGCCGGCTGGTCCCTGGACCTTCCTCTACATCGACGCCGACCGCCTGCACAGCATCAACGACAACCATGGCATGCAGGTGGGCGACCGCCTGCTGGTCAAGCTCGGCGAGCTGATCCGCGCGCGGCTGATCCCGGGCGGCGCGGCGGCGCGCATGTCGGGCGACCGCTTCGCCATCCTGCTGCCCGCGGCCGAGGCCGATGCGATGAACTTTGCGGAAGGGCTGCGCACTGCCATCGCGGCGCTGACGCCGCAGAGCCTGGGCGCGGCGCCGGAACCGAAGCTGGTGTCCTCGCTGAGCGTGGGCGTGGCGCCCTTCCCGTCGGCGGACGCCGATCCGCGCGTGGTGCTGGGCGCCGCAGAGTCGGCCTGCCGCGCGGCCAAGCGCCGCGGCAGGAACCGTGTCGAGCTGTACTCGCCCGGCGGCGACACCACGATGATCTCGCAGGTGGGGGCCGCGCTGCCGGGCGCCGACGCCGATGCGGTGCGCATGATCCTGGAGGGCAACAAGCTCAGCCTGCATGCGCAGCTGATCGCGCCGCTGCCGGCCTGCTCCGCGCCCACGCCGCACTTCGAGCTGCTGCTGCGCGTGCAGGACGAGCAGGGCAACCCGGTGGGCCCGGCGCGCTTCCTCGGCGATGCGAAGACCCTGAACCTGATGAGCGCCGTGGACCGCTGGGTGGTGCGCGAGACGCTCGCGCAGCTCAGGCCGCGGGCCGCGCTGCTCGAGGGCGGCACCGTGGTGCTGACCATCAACATCTCCGGGCAGTCGCTGGTGGACGAGCAGTTCGCCGAGTGGCTCGTCGCGCAGGTACGCAACAGCGGCATCGACCCGCAGGCGCTGTGCTTCGAGTTCTGCGAGGACGAGGTGATGGAGCACCAGGCCGAGGCCGAGGAGCTGATGCACGAGCTGCGCGGCCTGGGCTGCCGCATCGCGCTGGACGACTTCGGCACCGGCAACGCCTCGCTGGCCAGCCTGCGCGCGCTGCCGCTGACCATGCTGAAGATCGACGGCTCGTTCGTGCGCGACGTGCTGAAGAACCCGCGCGCCGAGGCCATGGTGCAGGGGCTCACCCACCTTGCGCGCTCGGCCGGCTTCCTGTCGGTGGCCGAGAGCGTGGAGACCGACGAGGTGCGGCTGCGCCTGGCCGGCATGGGCGTGGACTTCGCGCAGGGCTTCGCGGTGGGGCGGCCGGGGCCGCTGGCCGAGGCCATGCGCGACCTGCCCACCTGGGCGTCGGGGGGGCGCCGGCGCCGGGGGGGGGCACCCGAGCGGGGGGGGGGGGAGGAAAGGGGCCGGGGGGAACACAAACAGGAG
>QGUX01000008.1 GCA_003242275.1 Pseudomonadota bacterium
ACGGCCACTTCCTGCAGCTGGACGACGGCGGCGTGGCCTACTCGGCCGACTTCGGTGACTACAGCGGCGACGACTACGTGAAGGGCGGCGCCGGTGACGACACCCTCGAGGGAGGCGCGGGCGACGACCGGCTGCTCGGCGGCGCGGGCGGCGACACGCTCGTGGGCGGTGCCGGCGCAGACTTCCTCGACGGTGGCGAGGGCAGCGACACCTACCTGATCGCCCGGGATGACGTCGCCGACGGCGACGAGATCGCCGACGGCGGCACGGAAGGCACCGACGTGGTGCAGATCGTCGACAGCGGCGACATCGATCTGACCGGAGTGTCGATCTCGGGCGTGGAAGAACTGCGGTTCTCGGCGGAAGGCAACGACCTGAAGCTGCACGCCGGCAAGGTCGACCTCGGCGCGATGGAGATCATCGGCAGCGACTTCAACGACTCGCTGGTGATCGAGTTCGGCGAGGACGGCGAGGCGGCGCTGGCCACCAGCGGCATCGAGAACGTGCGCCTGCAGACCCGGGGCAGCAACAGCCTCGACATCGCGGGCGTGGCCGGCGCCACCGTCGCGGTGGAGGCCGGCGAGGCCACGGACGTGCTGGCGCTCACCGGCGTGGCCGTCGACGTCGATGCCGGCACCTTTGCCGGCGAGCTGGACGTCGCCGGCGTCACCGGCGCGGGCTTCAAGGTCACCACCGGCAGCAACCGCACCGGCGTCGCCGCCGACGACGGCCAGATCGAGGTCGCCGCGCAGAAGCTGGCCAATGACACCACGCTGGCGCTGGCCGGCAGCAGCCGCTTCACCGTGACCGGCCTGGTCGGCGACGTGGATGCCTCGGGTGCGTCCGGCGCCGTGGACATCACCACGGCCGACAACACCCAGGACGACGACATCAAGATCACCACCGGCAGCGGCGCGACCACCATCGACGGCAAGGGTGCCAACGACACCATCACGGTCCACGCCGGCGCACTGTCGGAGGACGAGCTGCTCACCCTCGAGGGCGCAAGCACCTTCGTGGTCGATGGCGTGGTTGCCGATGTCGATGCCGCCGGCCTCGCGGGCGCGTTGACGGTGGAGGTCGCCGATGCCGCGGACAATGCGGTTTCGATAACCACAGGTTCCGCCAGCGCCACCGTGTCCGGCGCCGCGGCCGACGACAGAATCTCCATCGATGCGGCCAACCTGGCCGCGGAAGCCACCCTGACGCTGTCCGGCGAGTCGGCCTTCACGGTCACCGGCCTGAAGGGGGACCTGGATGCCAGCGGGGCGACGGGATCGGTGAAGGTCGCGGCCGGGAGCGGCGGACAGCGGCTCATCGGCGGCGACGGTGACGATCACCTCTACGGCGGCGACGACGACGATACCGACCTGCTCATCGGCGGCCTGGGCTCCGACGTCGCGGTATTCGAGGGCAGCCGCGATGATTACGAGATCACCACCGACTGGATCACCGTCGATGGTGGAACCGAGGAGGTCCGCGTCCTCAAGGTCGAGAACAGGTCCAGCGGCTCGTTCGATTACGTGCACTCCAGCGTCGAGACGCTGGTGTTCACCAGCAACGTGGCCGGCTACCTGGCCAACCCGGATCCGGAAGCGCCCGGGGTCGAATCGTACTCCACCAGCGACTTCCGCACCGGCGTCATCCGCGAACTGGCTGCCGACAATACCGTGCTCGGGACCTATGACACCCTCGAGGAAGCCCTCGCCAGTGCCACGGCCGGCTCCCTCATCGAGATTGCGGACGGTGTCGACCTGAGGGAAGAGGGCGTGGTGACCGTTGGGGTCGAGGGCCTGACCATCCGGGCCAGCGACACGGTGCAGATCACGGGGCTGAAGCTCGGCGAGGGGGTGAAGTCGCTGTACCTGGAGGGCAGCTTCAGCACCGAGATCGAGGGCAACGACTGTGACAACCGCATCGTCGGCAACGACGGCGACAACGTCATCCGCGGCCTGGGCGGCAACGACTTCATCGACCTCGGGGGTCGCACCGGCCGCAACGTGGTCGACGGCGGCGATGGCGATGACGTGATCGTCGGCGGCAAGGGCGATGACGTGCTCAGGGGCGGCACGGGCCACGACGTGATCGTCGCCACGGGTGGCGCCGACACGGTGCTGGGAGGCTCCGGCAACGACCGCATCGTGCTGGGCTCGACCGGCGGCGAGCGGGTGGTCGTGCAGGGCGGCAGCGGCGCCAACCAGTACATCATCGACAACTTCGGCGATGAAGAAGGCATCAACCTCAACGTGGTGATCACCGACTTCATCCGCGGCCTGGACCAGATCGACTTCAGCCACCTGCGGCTCGAGGGCCGGGAACTGACGCTGGCCGACCTGGGGTTCGAGCATCCGGCGGACGCGGTGATCGACCTCGGCGCCCTGGGGCTGGAGCAGGAGACCGGCGGGGAACCGCTGGCGGCGCAGGGCACGCTGACGTTGAGCATGATCAATGGCCTGCGCCTGACGGCGGACGACTTCGTGTTCGATCCCGGCGAAGCCTCGCCCTGGCAGGACCTGTTCCTGGCCGGCTGAAAAGGGAGTGCCGCCCGGTCGCCCGGGCGGCACTTCACGCGGAAGGTACGGGCCGCGCCGGTGGGCGCGGCCCAGGGGCCGTCATGCGACCCGGCCGGCACTCAGCCGCCGCAGGACTCCTTCCACTGCTGCGCCTTTTCGATCATGGCGCTGTAGTCGCCCATCAGCGAGGACAGACGCTTGACCAGCCTGGACTTCAGGTCCTGCATCTTCTTTTCCTTCATGTCGGAGACCTTGGCCAGGTAACCGAAGGGCGCCGCGACCTTCCGGGATCCCAGGCTGACCGCGCTGGAATCGCCGTTGTACCAGTACTTGGCCCGGACGTGGAGCTTGATCCAGTTCCAGTTCGGGTCCCTGTCCTCCACCCGCACGCAGGTCGCCACCTTGACGCTGCTGGTCAGGTTGATCTTCGGCATGCAGAGCTCGCCCTTCTCGGTGTCGCCGATGAAGTACTGGTACAGGTTCAGGGTCGTCCAGTTGTTGTCGCTGAACTTGAAGTAGGAGTTGTAGGACAGGTCGATGCCCTCGAGCTGGCCCAGCAGGAAGGGCTGATCCTTGCCCGTGGAAACCACGTTCTTGGGGTAGATGGGGTACATGCGCAGGTCGGCGCGAAGCTGGATGGTGCGTTCCTTGCCGCCGAAGTCCTTCTTGTCCTTCTTGTGCAGGTGGAAGAGCGGATAGCCGTTGGTGCGGATCTGGTCCAGCTTCTCCTTCTTGTCCTGCAGGTCGGCCAGCAGGTGCACGAGCCGGCACGCCTTCCTCTTGGCTTCCTTGAACTTCGAGACCGTGTTGTTGTCGAGCTGGTCCAGGGCGGCCGCGAGCGCGGCGTCCTCGACGTTCTGGTTGCACCTGAGGAGGGCGATGTCCAGCTTGGTGCTGTCCTCGTCGGCGGCGGCCTTCGCCAGCTCCATGGCATTGGTCATGCTGAGCGTGACCTGGGGCGGCAGCTTGTCCTGGATCTTGCCCTCGGGCAGCGGCGAGGTGTATCCGGTCAGGTTGTAGGCCGTGTTGACCAGTTGCGTGCTGTCCTTGGCTGCCTTGTTGAGCTTCTCGAAGGTGTCGATGAACTCCTTGGCGTAATTCTTGTTGGTCGCCGATTCGATGTCCTTCTCTGCGCCGGAATTCTCGGTGTCGGCCCGATTGGCGAAGTTCGCGATCTTCGCCTTGACGTCATCGAGGTTCACCGGGCAGCTGCCGGCGGGAAGCGCCGACGCCGGCGCCAGCCCGACGGCCAGCGCCACGGCGTACGCGGTTGCGTTCACGAGCTTGCGTTCATGCCTGGACAATGTCGTTCTCCTTGCTGGTGGGGATGCAGCAGGATTCTGGCGAGCGCGCCCGCGACCCGGTACGCCATGAATGTGGTGGTGGCGTTACTGCGCGGCGCTGGCTTCTCGCCTGAGCAGGTCCTTCACGAGTCCGGAGACGTCCGGGATCCTGTGCAGGATCTTGCGGCGCTCGATCACGGCGTATTCGGGCGTGTCGATGCTCATGGTGCGCATCGCCTCCAGCACGCGCCGCTCCTGCGAGCCGCGGAACACCTCCGGCTCGGACAGGATGCCCAGCACCAGTGTTTCCGAGGTCGCCACCTCCTCCCGCGAGGCGCCGAAGGCTCCGCCGACGCCCGGCACGCGCCGCAGGCCCACCTGTCCCGAGTCGTCATGCTTCTGGCTGCCGTTGGAGAGCTTACCCAGTACCACCGGCCTGCCGTAGGGAAAGTGGCCGGTCACGGCATAGCGGTTGGTCGACACGTTCAGGACCTGCGCATTCATGCTCGGTTCGAGCGTCGCCACCGAGCTGAGCTCGAACTCGAGCCTGAGCCGCACGTAGGCAGGTGTGGCCAGCTCCGGCTGCACGCTCAGCACCGTACCAGTCTGGGCCGTGTGCTCCGAGGCGTCGCCGTACACGCCGCCCGACAGCAGGATCGTCAGGTCGGCGCCGTCGCGAAGTTCGGAGGATTCGCCGAGCGAGGCGATGACCGTCGGCGCGGCGTTCAGGTAGATGCTGCTGCGCAGGTTGACCGGCATGAAGCGCATGGCGTACTGGATGTCGGGAATCGACAGGTGGGGCTGCAGCAGCAGCTGGCGGGTGCGCATGACGTTCTCCCGCCGGCTTGCATCCTCGCCGTCGAACTCCTCGCCGATCTCGCGGATGCGCTCGTAGCGGTAGAAGTTGTCGCCCTCGCTGGCGCCAAGCCGGAAGACCAGGTCGTTGAAGAACCCCGAGCCGCGCGTGGTCGCATCCGAGGCGTAGTGGCGCACGAAGTACACGCTGAAGGTGATGTTCAGGTTGCTGCAGGCCGGCTCCTCGGCGCGATTGTCGGCGGTGCAGACCAGCGCCGCGTCGAAGCCCTCGCCGCCGGGCTCGTGCGGGATCACGCTCAGCGGCTGCGGATACGTGCCGTCCCCGGGCGAGTACACGGCGCGGATGAAGCGCGTGGCGGGGTCCTCGTCCTGGATCCGCGCGGCCTGCATGGCGTCGAACAGCGTGCGCGCCACGGTCTCGGCGCCGCCGCGCAGCGCCGCGATGGCCGACAGCGCCCAGTACATGCTGCGGTCCTCGATCAGCGCCGCGTTCATGAACGCGACCTGCGCCTCGAAGAAGTTCCCCAGCTCCATTTCCGCCAGTCCCAGGCCCGCATAGGAGGGCGCGTGGTCGATGGAGAAGCGTGCCGCGCTCGAGAAGGCGGCACGGGCGAAAACGGTCCTGTGCTGGTCCAGCCGCTTGCCCTCCAGCAGCTCCAGGCCGTAGCGGAAATGGCCGCGCCAGTCGTAGCCCAGGTTCTGCATGGGCTCCGCCGGTTTCTCGTACCGCGGCATGCCACCGCAGCCTGACAGCGCCGCCACGGCGAGCAGCACGACGCCTCTGGACGGACGCGGATGGTCCGCGGCGGCGCGGGCGAAGCAGCGGAGGCGGGGCGGTGCGGAGCGCATGAGGACGGACCTCGGGAATTCTGGAAGCATTCGTACGCCAAGATTCCCACAAGGCGCCGCCGTTCCCACCCCCATGGATATGGGGAGCGGGGAATGCCTGCCCGCCGCGCCGCCCCATCTTCATGGCGTACCGGCGAAGGGTGACGCTCCCTATGCTCCCTCCGGTCGCGCAGGCAGTTCCGCGACCACGGAAGGCGCCTGTGTACTGCAATCCACAGCGAGGAGACTTTCATATGAAGTACGTGATCCTGCCGGCGGTGATGCTTCTGGGCCTTGCAGCCATGCCTGCGCACGCGGCGAAGTACAAGTGCGGCTGCGAGGAAAGCGCCAAGGCGGGCCTGCAGCAGTCCAAGGACCCGAAGATCGAGTGCGTCGAAACCTACAAGGGCTACGACAAGCACGTTTCCATCCAGGAAAGCCACCTGAAGATCTACGTCGACAGCAGCAACCTGGTGCAGGGCGACAAGGACGCGAACATCCGCTTCCGGCCGCGCGACGGCAAGTGCCTGGAGCGCGTCGCCGACGGCAACCAGGAGAAGGTCCTGTGGATGGGCTCACACTGCAGCAACAGTTCCTACAGGGACGTGGGCCAGTTCAAGCTGAAGGAATCGAAGGAGCAGGAAGGTCAATGGATGGCCACCTACGAGGCCAGGACCAGTGGCAAGGACTACACCGGCTTCCTGATCTACGCCACCGGCAAGGACGGCAAGCGCTACATGCAGGCGGCCTGCCTCGAGAACAAGTGATTCCCGCAGGGCTGTTTTCCGCCGCGCACGCCCCGCTTGCCGGGGCGTGCGTCTTCGTGCGCGCGGCGGCAGTGCGTCGGGTTGGCGCACGCAGTGCGCCTGGCTTAGTCTTTGCCGGCGCCGCATCCATGCGCGCGGCGACGAGGAACTGAAGTCCGTGAACACGCCGGAGAACAGCGGGGAAGCCGGGTACGCACCGGTCCGCGTGTTGCTGCTGGAGGACGACACCCGCCTGCGCGAACGCTTCGCCGGCATCCTGCGCGGCTGGCCGGGGGCCGGGCTGGTAGCGGCCTGCGCCTGCCTGGCCGAGGCGCGGCAAGTGCTGCAGTCCGGCCCGGTGGACCTGCTGATGACCGACCTGCAGCTGCCCGACGGCCATGGCGTGGAGGCGATCCGCCTGCTGCGCCAGCTCAATCCGGCGGCAGATTCGGTGGTGATCTCGGTGCTGGCGGACGAGGAAACCGTCATCGACGCCATCGAGGCGGGGGCCGTCGGCTACCTGCTGAAGGATGCCGGCCCCATCGAACTGATCGATGTCATCCGTGAGCTGCGGCAGGGACGCTCGCCCATCTCCTCGTCCATCGCGCGCATCCTGGTCCGCCGCCTGGGCGCCCGGGCCGCCGCGCCGAGCGAGGAGCCGCTGCTCACGCCGCGGGAGACCGAGATCCTCTGGGGCATCGCCAAGGGTTACACCTACGCGGAGCTGGCCGAGCAGCTGGGCATCTCGCGCAACACCGTGCCGGGCTATATCAAGAACATCTACCGCAAGCTCGCGGCCAACAACCGTTCCGAGGCCGTGTTCGAGGCCACGCGCAGGGGATTGATCCGGATTGGATCAATCTGACCCGGCTGCATCCGGATTGAACCGGACTCGGCCGGTCGACCCGCGTGCAACCCTATCCTTGCCCCGCACAGAGGCAGGGATTCGACTCCATCATGGCGGGCGGCGATGCAGGACGGCGGGCTCTCGCCGGCAGCGGACGGTGGGCCTGCAGGGCCGTCTGGACGGCGCTGTGGGGCGGCATCCTGCTGGCCGGTCTCTGGCCCTTCCTGGGCATGCCGCCCACGCCCCGCGCGCAGGCCATCGACCAGGTCGTGCACGTCGAAGCCGGGGGACAGGCTCCGGCAAGCCTGCCGATCGCCACGGTCGAGCGTGGCGGCACTTCGCATTTCCGCGTGCTGCTCGAGGTGAACCGGACCGAGCGGCCGCTGTACCTGTTCGTGCCGCTGCTCAGCCAGCACGCCACGATCCACATGGAAGGCCGGCTGATCGCCGACAGCGACAACCGCACGGTGATGGAGGGCCTGGCATCGGGAACCTCCCTGCTGGCCGTGCTGCCGGAGGACCTGCTGGGCGCCGGGCCGCGCGCCATCGACATCCACCTGCAGGCCACTGGCCTGCAGCGCGCCTACCTGTCGCGCCTGTACGTGGGTACCGCGGAGGAACTGGCCCCCTATTACCGCCTGAGCGTGCTGGTGCTGGAACACCTGCGCGCCATCACCGTGGGAGCCCAGCTGCTGATGGCGGTGCTCGCGCTGGTCATCTGGCTATACCGGCCCCGCGAGCCGCTGTTCCGCTGGCTGGTGGCACTGCTGGCGTTGTCGCTGGTCACCAGCATCCTGCAAGTCAGCGGCCTGGCAACTTCCGTCAACGGGATGGGAGCGCTGGCCCCGATGCTCGGATCATCGGCGTGCCTGATCCTCGTGATCGTGTCCCTGCTGCTCGGGGGAGCATCGCCGCCGCGCTGGCTGAAGCTGTCGGTCGTGGGCGTGCCGGCATTCAGCCTGCTGGTGGCGGCCGGCCCCCTGCCGTTGGCGCAGGTCGCCATGCTGGTCAACATCCCGATGAACGTGGCGGCCATGATGGCGAGCACGGCGATCATCTGCCGCGAGGCACTTTCCGGTGTGTCCCGCGACGCGTGCCTGCTGGTGGTGCCGGCCGGCCTGCTGGGACTGGCATGCGTCCATGACGTGCTGATGTTCTTCGGTGTCCTCGACCGGCCGCTGTTCCTCTCCATGTACTACCGGTCGATCTTCACCATCGGCATCGCCATGGTGCTCATGAGGCGCCTCGGTGACAGCCTGATGCAGCTCGACCAGTCCAACGACCGCCTGCGCCGCGCGCTGGCCGACCGCGAGGCAGAGCTGGAACGGATGCACGAGGAGGACCGGCGCAAGGCGGCCGAGCAAGCCTTGCACGAGGAGCGCCAGCGTCTGGTCATGGACCTGCACGACGGACTGAGTGGCCATCTCGCATCCATCATCGCCCAGTCCGAGGAGGCCGGCGTTGCCGGTATCGAGAGCACGGCGCGGGAGGCCCTGGACGACCTGCGTCTGGTGATCCACTCCCTCGACATTGGCGACGGGGAACTGCGGGTCGCCCTCTCGAGCCTGCGGGAAAGGCTGGAGCGGCAACTGCACCGCATCGGTGTGGAGCTGGAGTGGTCGACCGCGCGCCTGCCTGAAGTCGGGGGCGTGACGCCCACGCACGCCCTGAACGTGCTGCGCATCGTCCAGGAGGCCGTCACCAACGCCATCCGCCATGGCGGGGCACGCCACATCCGGGTGGCCGGCAGCAGGTCGCCGGAAGGGTGCGCCTGCCTGTGTGTCGAGAACGACGGCGTGCCCTTCTCGTGCTCGGAGCTAGCTGGCAATGGCCTGGCCAACATGCAGCGGCGCGTGGCGCAGCTTGGGGGCGAGATCCACATCGAGGCCATGCCGACCGGGACCCGGGTGCTGCTGCTGCTGCCGCTGACGCTGTCGCCCGCGGACGATGCGGCCGTCGATATGCGAAACGAGGTTGGCGCGAACCACGCTTTGGGCCTGCACCTGTTGCGCAACGCCAGTTGACGCCCGGTTTGCCGGAATGGCGGGATGGGTTCGAATTGAACTCAACTGCCGCCCGGAGCGCGCGTCCGCAGTCAAGATGTCGCGAGGAAACAGGGGTGGTCGATATGCAATCGATGCTGAAGAAACAGCTCCAGCGGGCGTTCCAGCTCGGAGAGCTCGAGGTTCACTACCAGCCCAAGTTCCATTTGGCGACGGGGGGGCTGCATGGCGTGGAAGCGCTGCTGCGGTGGCGCACCGTCAGCGGCCAGTGGATCGCCCCGGCCACCTTCGTGCCGGTGCTCGAGGACACGGGCCTGATCGACGACGTGGGCATCTGGCTGTTCCAGCGCACGGCGGCGGATGCGGCATACTGGCGCTGCCAGGGCTGCGACGTGGGCCGTGTGGCCATCAACGTCTCGCCGCTGCAGCTTCGCCGGGCCGGCTTCCTCGACTGGGTGCTCGCCATCAGCAGTTCCTGGAGCGAGTGGGGCGCGAGCCTGGAACTCGAACTGACCGAATCGTCCCTGCTGCCGGATCCGGCGGCCATGGTGGAGCCGATGAACGCGCTTGCCGCCGCGAACGTGCGCTTCGCGCTGGATGACTTCGGCATGGGTTATTCCTCGCTCGAGCTGCTGACGCAGCTTCCGGCGAGCTACCTGAAGATCGACCGCAAGTTCGTCGGGCAGATGCTGGACAACGGCAAGTCGGCGGCCGTGGTCAAGGCCATCGTGCGCCTGGCGCGGGAGACCGGCCTTGAGACCATCGCCGAGGGAATCGAGACCCTGGCGCAGCTCAAGCAGCTTCAATCCATTGGTTGCGACATCGGCCAGGGCCACTATTTCTGCGCGGCCCTCGACCGGGACGCGTTGCTGGAATTCCTCCGGGCCGGCAATCCTGGCGCGATGCCGTCCGTGGCACCTGGGGACGAGGCGGGGGTCTCTTCCCCGCTCCAGGGCATCCCGATGCGTCCCGTGCCGCCGGCCCCGCAACCGCGCTCCCGGTTGAACTGATCCCCGTCCGGATCGCGGGGCACGCCCGCGCCGGATTGTGGCAACATCCCCCGGCACTACGGCGGCGCAGTGCCGCCACCGCATTGAACAAGGGGGATATTCGCGCATGGCCGGCGACAGCACACTGCAATCCGTCCTGACCGAGGAGCGCCGTTTCCCGCCATCCCCGGCCTTTGCCGCTGCCGCCGGCCTCGATGCCGCGACCCTGGAGCGCCTGTGCCGGGAGGCGGACGAGGATCCCGAGGGCTTCTGGGCCGCGCAGGCCCGCGCGGAGCTGCACTGGCACCGGCCCTTCACGCGCACGCTGGATCGCTCGGCCGCGCCCAACTACCGCTGGTTCACCGACGGCGAGCTGAACGTCTCGTACAACTGCCTCGACGTGCACCTGGCCACCCGCGGCGCGCACACCGCGCTGGTGTTCGAGCCCGAGAGCGGCACGCCGCGGCGGCTCACCTGGCGCGAGCTGCACGCCGAGGTGTGCCGCTTCGCCAACGCGCTGAAGGCGCTGGGCGCGAAGCGCGGCGACCGCATCGTGATCTACATGCCGCTGGTGCCCGAGGTCATCGTGGCCATGCACGCCTGCGCGCGCATCGGCGCCATCCACTCGGTGGTATTCGGCGGCTTTTCCGCCTACAGCCTGC
The DNA here is from genome assembly GCA_003242275.1 of Pseudomonadota bacterium. The sequence goes on from QGUX01000008.1 coordinate 10,688, forward strand.
GCGACCGCATCGAGGATGCCGGCGCGCGCTTCGTGATCACCGCCGACGGCGGCTGGCGCGGCGGCAAGGTGGTGGAACTGAAGGCGGCCACCGACAAGGCGCTGGAAGGCGCCGGCGCGACAGTCGAGAAGGTGATCGTGCTGCGCCACACCGGCTTGCCGGTTCCCATGAAGGCCGGCCGCGACCTGTGGTGGCACGACGTGGTGGCCGGCCGTCCCGACACCTGCGAACCGGAATGGGTGGATGCCGAGCATCCACTGTTCCTGCTCTACACCTCCGGCTCCACCGGCAAGCCCAAGGGCATCCAGCATTCCAGCGGCGGCTACCTGCTCGGCGCCAAGCTCACCTCGCGCTGGGTGTTCGACCTGAAGACCGACGATGTGTTCTGGTGCACGGCCGACGTGGGCTGGGTGACCGGCCACAGCTACGTGGCCTACGGGCCGCTGGCCAACGGCGTCACCGTGGTGATCTACGAGGGTGCGCCCACGTACCCGGATGCCGGCCGCTTCTGGAAGATCATCCAGGACCACAAGGTCAGCATCTTCTATACCGCGCCCACCGCCATCCGCGCGCTGATGAAGCTGGGCGATGCCATCCCGAAGTCCTACGACCTGACGTCGCTGCGCCTGCTGGGCAGCGTGGGCGAGCCCATCAATCCCGAGGCATGGATGTGGTACCACCGTGTCATCGGCGGCGAGCGCTGCCCCATCGTCGACACGTGGTGGCAGACCGAGACCGGCGCCATCATGATCTCGCCGGTGCCGGGCGTCATCGCCACCAAGCCGGGCTCGTGCACGCGGCCGCTGCCGGGCATCGATGCCGACATCGTCGACGAGGACGGCAACCCGGTGAAGGGTCCCGAGGCGGGCGGCTACCTGGTGATCAAGCGGCCCTGGCCGTCGATGCTGCGCACCATCTGGGGCGACAACGACCGCTACATCGAGACCTACTGGAGCCGCTTCAACAACCGCTACTACGTGGCGGGCGACAGCGCGCACCGCGATGCCGACGGCTACTACTGGATCATGGGCCGCATCGACGACGTGCTGAACGTCTCCGGCCATCGCCTCGGCACCATGGAAGTGGAGTCGGCGCTGGTGGCGCATCCGCGCGTGGCCGAGGCCGCGGTGGTCGGCCGGCCGCACGAGATCAAGGGCGAGGCGATCTTCGCGTTCGTGGTGTGCAAGGGCGAGCGTCCCACCGGCGACACCAGCGCGCTGGTCGACGAGCTGCGCAACTGGGTGGCCGAGCAGCTGGGCGCCATCGCCAGGCCGGACGACATCCGCTTTGCCGACAACCTGCCCAAGACGCGCTCGGGCAAGATCATGCGCCGGCTGCTGCGCGCCATCGCGCGCGGCGACGAGATCACGCAGGACATCTCCACGCTGGAGAACCCCGCCATCGTCGAGCAGCTGCGCGGCAACAGCTAGGCTGGCATCGCTCCTGGTGCCTGCTCTCCGGGCGCCGTGCCAATGCTGGAAAGAAAAAGGCCCCGCCGGAGCACTCCGGCGCGGCCTTTTCTCGTGCTGCGGCAGGCCGCTCAGTTCGCCGGCCGCCGATCCGCCTCGGTGCCCGTGGCTCCGCCGCGGAAGCTCGACTGCAGCAGGTGCGTCAGCGTGTGCACGTAGCGCAGCTTGCCGTTCTCGACCCGGAACAGGTGCGTGTCGGCCGCGCCGCTGCTGTTCGGGCCGCCGCCGAAGTTGCACCACACCACCACCATGCCCAGCACCTCGTCGACCACGAACTGGCGGTTGGCAATGTTCACGCCGGCGGGCATGCCGGCCTCGCAGGTGTCGTCGTCGCGGCCGCGGCCGGTGGTCATGCCGCCCTCGACGCGCACGCAGGGATAGCCCCAGGGCACCAGGTCCACCTTGCCCTCGAGGAAGGCGTCCATGTAGGCATTGGCGGCGTAGATGAGGTCGCCATACGGCGTGCGCTTGTCCGCCGGGATCGGGCCCCAGTTCTCCTGCGAGGAATAGTTCAGGTAGTTGTCGGCGTTGAACAGCCAGTAGCCCGTGGTGGTCCAGATCACCTTGATCTCGGCGATCTTGTCGTGGTTCACGCGCAGCGTGACGCCGGCGACATAGGGCTCTTTCTCGTCCGTGACGATGATCTCGGTGAAGGTCTGGCAGCTCCTGTCGTCGTACATGCTCATGTGCCGGTCGATCTTCAGCGGCTTGGTCAGGAAGCCCGTCTTCACGTCGCCGGGCTTCAGGTTCTCGCTGTAGAGCATGCTGTTCGCCAGCGGCAGGCCGGAAATGTCGCCCTTGGTCTGTGCCTCAAGGTACAGCCGCACCGCGTGCTGCAGGCCGCCGCGCTGGCAGGACACCGTCGGCCGCTGCGCGGCCTGGACGCGGCCCTCGTTGGCTCCGGGGCCGATGCCGCCCTGCTGGGGGGCCGGGGGCTGGGCGGCGCCGGCCACCGTGGCGGCAAGCAGGGCGCCGCACAGCGCGGCCGCGGTGGTGATCAGGTTGGTGCGTTTCACAGGACTCATCCCTCCATTGGTTCGGTGACTTGCGGGGTTCACTCGCCGGGTTCAGATGCCGGGCACATTGCGCTGGCGCGTGGCGCGCCGGTGCGCGATCTCCTGCACGTAGATGGGCGTGCGCGTGTAGTCGCGCCCGCCCAGCGACTCGGGCATGGGCGTCAGCGGCACCATGGACTCCAGCAGTGCATTGGCGCGCGCCTCCACCCCGGGGCGCCACTCCGGCTGCAGCACCACGAACAGGTCGTTGTGGTAGATGCCGTCGAGCAGCACGCGGCCGACCACCACCGGATCCTGCGGCCGCGCCCAGTAGGGCGAGGGCGCCGGCGCCGGCGGACGCGACTGCGCACTGAACACATTGCCCTGGCCGCGACCCGGCCCACCGGCGGCGCCGCCGGCGGGGGCGGATTCATTGCGCATCTCGGGCGGGCGGTACGTCTCGCTCTGCGAGATGTTGCTGGTGGTGTTGCCGGGCACGAAGCAGGTGGTGCCGATGTTGGTGGTGCGCAGCTCGCTGCGCAGCTGCTCCATCAGCGCCACCGCCGCCATCTTCGACACCGAATAAATGCCGGTGGAGGGGTTGGGCACGATGCCGCTGGTCGAGGTGGTGGTGACGATCTGCGCACCCTGGCCATGCGCCAGCATGCGCGGCACGAAGGTGTTCACGCCGTACACCGGGCCCCAGAAGTTCACCCCCATGCCCCATTCCCAGTCGTTCAGCGTGCCGCGCGAGGCCGACTGCTGCAGGCCCACGCCGGCGTTGTTGACCAGGATGTGCACCGGGCCGAACTTCTTCTCGATCTCGTCGGCGGCGCGCTGCCAGCCGTCCTTGTCCATCACGTTGTGGACCACGGTCATGATGCGCGGGTCGTTCTGCGGAAAGTGCCTCAGCGCATCGGCCCACTGCCGGTCGTCGAGGTTGCCGATGGCCACCTTCGCGCCCGCCTCGTGCATCACGCGCGCGATGCCGAGGCCGATGCCGCTGGAGCCGCCGGTGACGTACACCACCTTGTCCTTCACGCTGGTGATGGTGGGTGGCTGCGAGGTGCCGGCATCGGCGGTCGGCGCGCCCTGCGCCTGCGCGGCGGAGGCGTCGCGCGGCAACAGCCCGGAGGCCATGCCGGCGGCCCCGGCGGCCGCCATGCCACCCAGCAGCCAGCGCCGGTTCAGAGTCTGTTCGTCCATGTGGTCACCCCGTATGGATGGAAGGATCACGCGCCTTCGAAGCCCTTGATGCTGCGCTTGCGCGTGGCGCGGCGGTGCCGGATCTCCTGCACGAAGATGTCGGTGAAGTAGTAGCGGCCCGCATCCACGCCGGCCTTGATGTTCTCGGGCATCGGATAGTAGTCGACCATGGATTCGGCCATGGCCAGGCCCCTGGCCAGCACGCCCTGGCGGTACTCCGGCGCCGGGAAGATGAACAGGTCGTTGTGCAGGATGGCGTCCACCACCATGCGGCCCACCATCAGCGGGTCCTGCGGGCGCTGCCACAGCGGGTTCACGGCCGCCGGCGCGGCGGCCTGCGGCGCACGTCCCGCGGCGCCGCCGCGCGGTGCCGCCGGCACCAGCGGACGTTGCGGCTGCTGCGGTCCCTCGTTGCGCAGGTCGGCCGGGCGCGCCTCCTCGCTGCGCGCGATGTTGGTGGTGGTCATGCCGGGGATCAGGCAGGAAGTGCCGATGTTGGTGTTGCGCAGGTCGTTGCGCAGCTGCTCCATCAGGCCCGTGGCGGCGATCTTGGACACCGCGTAGATGCCCACCGGCAGGCCGACCAGGATGCCGCTGGTGGAGGTGGTGGTGACGATGTGCGCGGGCGTGCCGCGCTTGAGCATCCTCGGCACGAAGGTCTTCACGCCGTAGACCGGGCCCCAGAAGTTCACGCCCATGCCCCAGTCCCAGTCGTTGTAGCTGCCGTCGACGATGCCCTGCTGCAGGCCCACGCCGGCGTTGTTGACCAGGATGTCCACCGGGCCGAAGAACGACTCGATCTCGTCGGCCTTCTTCTCCCACTCGTCGCGCTTCATCACGTCGTGCACGATGATCTTCACGCGCGGGTCGTTGGGCGGGAACTTCGCCAGCGCGTCGGCCCACTGGCTGTCGTTGTAATTGCCCAGGATCACCTTGGCGCCCGCCTCGTGCAGGGCCTGCGCGATGCCGAGGCCGATGCCCGAGGAGCCGCCGGTGATGTAGGCGACCTTGTCCTTCACGTCGGTGATGGGCGGTTTCTGCGCCTCGCCGCGGTCGTGGAACTGCACGTCCGGAAGCGCCTGGGCGGAGGCCTCGCGGGAGCCCAGCGTACCCAGCACGCCCGCCGTGCCCGCCGTCACCGCCACGCCGCCCAGCACCTGGCGGCGGCTCAGGTTCTTCTCGTCCATCGTGTTCCCCCCGGTTGGTTGGTCAGGACCGGGGATTCTGAACCCAATCGGCAGGCCCGCAAAGGGCGGGGCGGGCGGCGATAGTCGGTCAGATCACCTTCTGCCAGTAGCCCACGTCCACCCAGCGATCATGCTTGAAACCCACCGCCTCCAGCGTGCCGGTGTGCCTGAAGCCGAGCTTTTCGTGAAGCGTAACGCTGGCCGGATTGGGCAGCGCGATGATGCCGATGGCAGTGCGGATGCGCTGCGCCTTCAGCGCCTCGATCAGCTCGGTGTACAGGCGGGTGCCGATGCCATGTCCCTGCCGGCCATGGGCGAGGTACACCGAGGTTTCCGCGCAGTAGCGGTAGGCCGAGCGGTCCTTGAACTGCCCGGCATAGGCATAACCGACCACGCCCTCGCGGTTCTCGGCCACCAGCCAGGGCAGAGAATGGCTGCGCACCGCGCTGATGCGCTGCTCCATCACCCGGGTGGAGACGGGCTCCTCCTCGAAGGTGACCACGGTGTGGCGCACGTAATGGTTGTAGATGTTGGCCACCGCCCAGGCATCGGCCAGCGTGGCGGGGCGGACGACGATGCTCATGGGCGCCTCCCCGGGTCACGTCTGGTGTCAGGGCGGCCCATGGGCATGCCCCCTCAGAGCCCCAGCTCGCGCGCGATCGCGCCGGCCGCGTAAACCTGCATCAGCGCCACCCGCATGATGGCCGGATGCACCGCCACCGCGCGGTTCTTCGCCGGATCCACCCAGTAGGCGCCGGCGATGGCGTGGATGTTGCCATCGAAGACCAGGCCCACCACCTCGCCGCGGGCATTGACCATGGGGCTGCCGGAATTGCCGCCGATGATGTCGTTGGTGGTGACGAAGTTGACGCGCGTGTCCATGTCCAGCGAGTCGCGCCGGGCCAGCCAGCTGTCGGGCAGGCGGAAGGGATCCGTGCCGGTGGCGCGCTCGAAGGCCCGCGCCAGCGTGGTGAACGGGAATACCTCGGTGCCGGCCTCGTTCCAGCCCTGCACCACGCCGGGGTTGATGCGCAGCGTGAAGGTGGCATCCGGGTACACGCCGGTGCCGAGCTGCGCGAAGCGGACCGCGGCGATCTTCTGCGCCGCCACGGCGACCACGGCCTCGACCTCGTCCTCGTACTGCCTGCGCAGCGCGCGTGCTTCCGCATCGACGAGGCGGGCGATGCGGATCATCGGGTCGTTCGAGGCCTCGATCACCGGCAGGCCGCCTTCCCACAGCAGTCGGCGCGTTTCCGGGTCGGCGAGGCTGGTCTGGTAGACCAGACCGGCGGCGAGCTCGTCGGGCGACAGCTCGGCCAGCAGGTTGCGCACCAGCGGGTGGTCGGGACCGAGGAACTCGCGCATGCGCTCCAGCCCGAACGACAGCGTCAGGATCTCGCGCTGCGGATACACCGGCACGTCGGCGAAGAGCTGTTGCGTGAGCCGCGGCAGCGCGGTGCTGACGTACTCGCGCAGGCGCTGCTCGTCCGGCCTGGTGCGCTCCTCCGCGCCGCGCACCAGCGCGCGGGCGTAGTCGAACAGCACGCTGTTGAAGCCGGCTCCGGATTCAATGAAGGTGTAGGGCAGCAGCAGTTCCTGCTCGCGCCACATGGCGCGTTCGATCTGCGCCCAGGGGTCCTCGCCGGCCGGGAAGGTGGCCGCGGCGCGCAGCGCCTGCTCGGCCGCGCGCTTCTGCTCCATCAGCGCCGGGTCGAGCAGCGCCTCGAGCTGCTTGCGGCGCACCTTGATCGAATTCTCAAGGGAGGCGAGCGCATCCCGGGCGATGCGCGCGTTCTCCGCCGAAAGCTTCGAGAACTGGATGAGCCGGCCGCGCAGCTCGCTGGCGCGCAGCAGCCACAGGGGCAGCCTGGCGCGCTCCGACTCCAGCTGCGCCACGGTGAGCAGGCGCTGCGTGGTGCCGGGATGGCCGGAAACGAACACGGCTTCGCCAGGCTCCGGCCCGTTCCAGTTGACCGGCAGGTGCGCCAGCGGCTTCACCGGCGCGCCGTTCTCCCAGGCGCGCAGCAGCGCCATGTCCAGGCACCAGCGCGGGAACTGGAAGTTGTCCGGGTCGCCGCCGAAGGCACCGATGGCCGCCTCGGGGGCAAACACCAGCCGCACGTCGTCGAAGCGCTTGTACACGTAAAGGAAGTACTGGCCGCCGCCGTACAGCGTCACCGCCTCGCAGCGGCGGGGATCGCGCGTGCCGGCGGCTTCCTCGCAGGCCTTCTCCAGCCGCGTCAGCGCCTGCTTGCGTGCCTCGTTGGCCTCGGCCTCACGCTTGCCGGCCATGGTGGCGCTGACTTCGGCGGTCACGTCGCGCATCTCCATCAGCACGTCGGCGCGCTGCGTGGGGCAGCGCACCTCGACCTCGCGCGTGGCGGCGAGGAACCCGTCGCGCAGCAGGTCCTCGCCCTCGCTGGAGAGCTGCGCCAGGCAGGGGGAGACGCAGTGGTGGTTGGTCAGCATCAGCCCGTCGGGCGACACGAACGAGGCCGTGCAGTTGGACAGCCGCACCGTGGCCAGCCGCACCCGCTCCAGCCACTGCGGCGTGATGTCCACGCCCAGCCGCTCGCGCACCGCTTCCGACGGGAAATTGTCCAGCGTCCACATGCCCTCGTCGGCCTGCGCCGGAATGACGCAGAAGGCGGCGAGCAGGGAAGCGGACAGGCGTGGAAGCAGTGACCGGCGCATCGGGGGACTCTCGCAGGGGGTCGGACACTTATTGTATGCGCGCGAAGGCGCGCGGCGGCGCGGCGGACCGGACCCTGCACTAGCCCGGCGCGAGGCCGAGCAGGCCCACACCGTCGGCCACGTGCAGCAGGCTGTGGGCGCGATGGCGCAGCGCCGGCAGCCGCGCCGGCGCGATGCCCAGGCGGGCGATCGCCCCGGCCTCCACGGGCCCGTCGAACACCAGCAATACGTCGCGGCTGGTGGAAACCTCGTGGCAGGCGAGCGGCAGCGACTCGACGGCCAGTCCCGGCCAGGGTTGCTCGATGTCGCGCACCTCATAGCCCAGCCGCTCCCAGAAGCCGCGCGCCTCGGCGAGGTCGGGGCAGGGCAGGCTCAGCGCATCGAACACGCCCAGCGAGGTGCGCGCCGGTACTTCCGCCGGTGCGGAGAAGGTACGCGCCTCCTGCACCCTGAGCAGCGTGCCCCCGGGTTCGCGCAGCTCGATGAGGTTGAATTCGTCGTCGCCCAACCGGGCGTGCTCCACGCCGAGCAGCCGGTCGGCCAGCTCGCGCTCCAGCTGCGCCACTTCGGGGCGCACGAAGCTGATAAACGGCGACTCGCCGCCGGCGGCGTGCAGGCCCACGGCCACGCCCTCGCAGGCGACCACCCCGTAGGCATGCGGCCAGATGTCACCCGCCTCGGCGCCGGCGAAGCCCAGCCCGAGCCAGCGCTGCCAGCTCGTTCCGGTATCGGGCACCACCAGCGAGAGTTCGAGGAAGCGCCCGAGCATGCTCATCCCTTCAGCAGCGGCGACAGCAGCCGGCCGATCAGCGCCACGTGCGCGGCATCGGCGTTGAGCGCCGGGACGTAGCGCAGCGACTCGCCGCCGGCGGCGCGGAAGGTCTCGTTGCCCTCGTGCCCGATCTCGTCGATGGTCTCCAGGCAGTCCACCGCGAAACCGGGGCAGATGGCGTCCAGCCGCTTCACGCCGCGCCGGGCCAGCTCCACCAGCGTCGGCCCGGTGTACGGCTGGAGCCACTCGGCCGCGCCCACCCGCGACTGGAAGCTCATGGTCCATTCGGCATCGGACAGTCCCAGCGCCGCGGCCAGGGCGCGCGCGGTGGCCTCGCAGCGCCGGCGGTAGGGATCGCCCTGGTCGCAGTACTTCTTCGGGATGCCGTGGAAGGTCATCAGCAGGTGCTCGCCCGCGCCATGCCGGGCACGATGCGCGCGCACCGAATCGGCCAGCGCCGCGATGTAGGCGGCGTCGGTGGCGTAATCATCCAGGAAATGCAGTTCCGGCACCCAGCGCCAGTGGCGCAGCGCCTCGCCCACCTGGTCGAGGGCGGCGGCGTTGGTGGTGCCGGAGTACTGCGGGAACAGCGGCAGCACGATGATGCGGCGCGCGCCCGAGTCGCGCAGGGCGGAGAGCCCCTGCGCCACGTCCGGGGTGGAATACAGCATGCCCAGCTCCACCATTACGGGCTGGCCGGCGGCATCGCGCAGCTGCGCGCGCAGGGCGTCGCGCAGCGCGACCGAGTGCACCAGCAGCGGCGAGCCGGCCCCGGTCCACACGCGGCGGTACTTGGGCAGCACCCTGGCCGGCCGCAGCGTGAGGATGAAGCCGTAGAGGATGGGATTCCAGACGAGGCGGGGCAGCTCCACCGTGCGCCGGTCCGACAGCAGGCGGCGCAGGAAATCGCGCACGCCGCCCACGGTCAGCGAATCGGGCGTGCCCGAGTTCACCAGCAGCACGCCGGTGCGCGGCGGGCCGTCCTGCCACGCCGGCGACGGCTCGTATCTAGGCATCGCCCCAGTTGTCCAGCGGCTGCTCGTCGTCCAGCGCCTCGGCCAGGTGGCGGGCGAAGAAGGCCAGCGTGCGCTCGCGCGCCAGCCGCGCCGATTCCGCATGCCAGGAGGCGCGCTGGTCGCAGTTGAAACCGTGGTCCGCGGGATAGATGTGGAACTCGCCTTCCGGGTGCGCGGCGCGGATCTTCTCGATGTTCTCCGGCGGGATGGTCTTGTCCTTCTCGCCGAAGTGGTACTGCACCGGCACGCGCGGCCGGCGGTCGAGGTACTGCACGATGCGCGTGCCGTAGTAGCACACGGCCGCGCGGACGGGCAGCTCGCAGGCGGCCAGGTAGGCGATGGCGCCGCCCCAGCAGTAGCCCACCACGCCGACCGGGCCATTGCGTTTCACCACGTTGATGCAGGCGGTGAGGTCGGCGAGGATGCCTTCCTCCTTCAGCTGCAGCACGTAGCCGCGGCCCTGCTCCACCGAGGACGGGCTGTAGTCCAGCTCCACGTTGCGGCGCACGCGGTCGAACAGGCTGGGCGCGATGGCCACGTAGCCCTCGGCGGCGAAGTCGTTGGCCACGGCGCGGATGTGCGAGTTGACGCCGAAGATTTCCTGCAGCACCACGATGGCGCCGCGCGGCGTGCTCGACGCGGGCACCAGCCAGGCGTCGAACTCGTGCCCGTCGCGGGCCATCAGGCGGGTGAATTCGCCCCTGGCCGCCGTCATCACGGCCGCTCCACGATGGCGGTGACGCCCATGCCGCCGGCCGTGCACACGGATATGAGGCCGCGCTTCGCCGACGGCAGCTCGTCGAACAGCTTGGCGGCAGAGGCCAGGATGCGCGCGCCGGTGGCGGCGAAGGGGTGGCCCAGCGCAATGCTGCTGCCCTTGATGTTGAGCTTGCTGCGGTCGATGGAGCCCAGCGGCGCGTCGCGGCCCAGCCGCTCGCGGCAGTAGTCGGCCGACTCCCAGGCCCTCAGCGTGCACAGCACCTGCGCGGCGAAGGCCTCGTGGATCTCGTAGAAGTCGAAGTCCTGCAGGGCCAGGTTGGCGTCCTTCAGCATGGCCGACACCGCGTAGGCCGGCGCCATCAGCAGGCCCTCGTGGCCGCTGGCGAAGTCCACCGCCCAGGTCTTGCCATGGGTGAGGATGGCCTTGACCGGCAGGCCGTTGGCGCGCGCCCACTCCTCGCTGGCCAGCAGCACCGCCGCCGCGCCGTCGGTGAGCGGCGTGCTGTTGCCCGCGGTCAGCGTGCCGGCCGGGCTGGTGTCGAATACGGTGCGCAGCTTGGCGAGCTTCTCCAGCGAGGTGTCGGCGCGCACGTTGTTGTCGCGCTTCAAACCCTTGAACGGCACCACCAGGTCGTCATAGAAGCCGGCCTGCCAGGCGGCGGCGGCCTTGTGGTGGCTCTCCATGGCGAGCCGGTCCTGCTCCTCGCGCGGGATCTGCCAGGTCTTGGCCATCAGCTCGCAACTCTGGCCCATCGACAGGCCGGTGCGGGGCTCGACCACGCCCGGCATCACTGGCTTGAAGTGCCGCGGGCGCACGCCGAACCAGGGTTTCAGCCGCTGCCAGAATGAACGGCCGCGATAGCTGGCCAGCAGCAGGTCGCGGTACTCGGCCGGGAACACCACCGGCGGGTCGCTGATGGTATCGACGCCGCCGGCGATGCCGGCATCGATCTGCCCCAGCGCGATCTTGTTGCCCACCAGGATGGCGGCCTCCAGGCTGGTGCCGCAGGCGCGCTGGATGTCGAGGCCCGGCGTCTGCGGGTCCAGCCCGGACGACAGCACGCTCTCGCGCACCAGGTTGAAGTCCCTGGAGTGTTTCAGCACCGCGCCGGCGATGACATCACCCAGCCGCCTGCCGGCCAGGCCGTACTTCTCGACCACCCCGCGCAGCGCGGCGGTGAGCATTTCCTGGTTGCCGACGCCCGCGTAGGCGCCATGCGCTCGCGCGAAGGGGATGCGCGAGCCGCCGATGATCGCGACGCGCCTGAGCGATCCTGCTGCCAGCATGAGCTACCTCTTCCGGTGGAATAATAATCCGGGGTCGCTAGTGTAGACTGCCCCGCCACATGGGGCGCGCCGTCGACACCACCTTTGAAAGACGTCTGGCCGCGCTGGTCAATTCCCGTGAACCCGGGGTTCTCCAGGGCGGCCTGAAGGGCGTCGAGCGCGAGGCCCTGCGCGTCACGCCCGGGGGCCGCATCGCCCACACCCCGCACCCGGAGGCCCTGGGCTCGGCGCTGGCCAGCGAGCACATCACCACCGACTTCTCCGAGGCGCTGATCGAGCTGGTCACGCCGGCCTTCCGCCACAGCTGGGAGCTGCTGCAGTACCTGTGCGACCTGCACCAGTTCGTGCACCGCCACCTGGGCGAGGAGGTGCTGTGGGTCAATTCGATGCCCTGCCCGCTGGCCGGCGACGACGACGTGCCCACGGCCCGCTACGGCAGCTCGCACGTGGGCATGATGAAGTACGTGTACCGCGAGGGCCTGAGGCACCGCTACGGTGCGCTGATGCAGGCCATCTCCGGCGTGCACTTCAACTATTCCTTCGCGCCGCGGTTCTGGGAGGTGTACGCGGCCATCACGGAGCAGCGTGGCGGCAACACGCAGGAGTTCCGCTCGGCGCGCTACTTCGACCTCGTCCGCAACTACCGCCGCCTGTCGTGGATCGTGCTGTACCTGTTCGGTGCCTCGCCGGCGGTGGGCCGCGACTTCCTGGACGGGCACACCGACGGCCTGGTGATGCTGGACGACCGCGTCGCCGCGGGACCGTACGCCACCTCGCTGCGCATGAGCGACATCGGCTACCGCAATCGCAACCAGGCCGGCATCAGCGTGTCGGCCAACAGCCTCGAGGAGTACCTGCGCGACCTGCGGCACGCGGTGACCACGCCGCACCCGGAGTACCAGAAGCTCGGCATCAAGCGCGACGGCCGCTGGATCCAGCTCAACACCAACCGGCTGCAGATCGAGAACGAGTACTACAGCGCCATCCGTCCCAAGCGCGTGGCGCGCTCGGGCGAGAGCCCGAGCAGCGCGCTGCGCCGGGGCGGCGTCGAGTACATCGAGATGCGGGCGCTGGACTGCTCGGCCACCGATCCCATGGGCGTGAACGGCAACAAGGTGCGCTTCCTCGAGGCCTTCGCGGCGCTGTGCCTGCTGAAGTCGAGCCCGCCCATCGGCAGCTCGGAACAGGAGGCCATCGACGAGAACTTCCTCAAGGTGGCCAGGCGCGGGCGCGAGCCGGGCCTGAACCTGCGCCGCGACGGCCGCCAGCTGCCGCTGGCCTCGTGGGCGGCGGAGATCCTCGACTGCATGACCGGCCTGTGCGAGCTGCTCGACGAGGGTGACCCGGCGAAGCCGTATTCCGCGGCGCTGCGCACGCAGCAGGAGAAGGTGGCGGACGCGGCGCGCACGCCGTCGGCGCGCCTGCTGTCCGCGCTGGAATCCGGCGGCGAGGACTTCTTCACGATGACGCTGCGCATGTCGCGCGAGCACCAGGAGTATTTCCGCTCGCTGCCGCTGCCGAACGAGGCGCGGCTGGCGGAGTTCGAGGGCGAGGCGCGCGAGTCGCACGCCCGGCAGGCGGCGATCGAGGCCTCCCAGACCGGAACCTTCGAGGACTACCTGGCGGACTGGTTCGCGCGCATCTGAAATGTGCGGCAGCGGGCGCGGTACAGCGCCATCAGTCCCAGCAGCGCCAGTGCCGTGCCGGCCAGCGCGCCGCCGCCTCCGCCGACGTCCACCGGTGCGCCTCCGCCGACGTCCACCGGTGGCGTCAGGCAGGAGGCGGCCTCGATGCGCGGCATCATCTGCGCGATGCTGCAGGCGGAGAACTGCTGGCTGCCGTTGATGCGCGGCCCCATCAGGAAGCTGTTGCTGCTGACATCGGCGCACGCGCCTTCCTCGTCGCCGTCGTGCGGCGCGCCGATGACGTGCGCGATCTCGTGCGCGGCGATCAGCGCGGCGAAGGTGGGTGCGGTGCGCGCCTCGGAAAGGCTGGCGCTGTAGCGCCGGCTGCACAGCTTGTCGAGATAGGCCAGTCCCACCGTGCGGCGATCGATGTCGCGGCCGGTGAACAGGTGCGTCAGCGCCGACTGGCGCTGCGCGACATTGCCTGCGCGCCACGCCGACAGCTGGTCGAGCAGGCGGCTGGCGTCGGTGGTGCCGCTGAGCGGGTCTTCCTCGCGGCGGGTGAAGGTGGTGATGCTGGCGGAGGTCACCTCCAGGCCGAGCTGGTTGCGGTACAGCCCGTCGATGATGTTGAGCTGCGCCAGCAGGTGGGATTCGAGGAATTCTCCCTCGCGGGCGGCGAGGAAGTGGTCGGCCACCATCGCCACGGCCAGGCGGTGCGTGGGGCCGTCGTCGAACGTGAGCGCGGTTGGGGTGAGGCCGGTGACCAGCTCCTGGCCGTTGCCCGGCGGCGCATGCAGCACATCGCCCTCGAAGGAGACATCGTCCCAGACCACATCGCTGAGCCGGAACACCATGGGTTGCCCGGGCGGTGCGCCGGCGAGCGCCTGGTGCCCCGTGTCGGCCAGCGCCGTGGCGGCCTCGATGCCGTAGTACTCCTCGCCATCGAACCAGATGCCGCTCCAGCCCCGGCGCGTGCGGGTCAGGGCCGCCCACGAGCCAGGGCGGCCGGGCACTGTACCCGCATAGGCCTCCGCCTCGCCCTCGGCGACGCCGAAGGCGCCCAGCACGCGGTGCGGCGCCAGTTCCAGCACGGCAGTGCCGGTGCGCGTGCCGATTTCAAGGCGCAGCGGACCGGCGGCCAGGGCATCGCCGACGCCGGCCGCCGGCGAGGCGCGCACCACGCCGGCATCCACGTCCAGCAGGTGCACGTCGGCGGCATTCGCCGGCCCACCGGCCATGCCCAGGAGCAGCACGCAAACGAGGCGTGCCAGACCGCTTCGCCAGCCATACGCACCAGCTTTGCGCGCACCGTTCATCGCGGTGCCCCGTATTGGTGCAGCTTCAGTGGACACTGGGGGCCGGAAGGCTGCGGACCCCCCGGTTTGGCGCTAGGATGGCTGTGGCACGAAAGGTGCAATCTCTCATCCAGTCCCTGGACCGCTCGGAACGCGATTGAGAATAACGGAGGCGGGAGTCTCGCATGAAACTGGTTACTGCAATTATCAAGCCTTTCAAACTTGACGACGTTCGTGCCGCGTTGTCTGAGATCGGAGTTTCCGGCATGACCGTCACGGAGGTGAAGGGCTTCGGCCGCCAGCGCGGCCATACCGAGCTGTACCGTGGCGCGGAGTATGTGGTGGATTTCGTGCCCAAGACGCGAATCGAGGTCGCAGTACGCAGCGAACTCGTCGACCAGGTGGTCGAGGCCATCCTGAAGGCCGCCAAGACCGGCAAGGTCGGCGACGGCAAGATCTTCATCACGGAGATCGACCGCGTCATCCGTATCCGCACCGGCGAGACGGACAACTCGGCGCTCTGACAGCCGTTTGACCTAATCCTGCGTCATTTCCAGCGCGGAGCCTGGCGTGATCCGCCAGGCTCCGCCGCGCGTCCGGCCGCCGGGGAACCGCGGCGCCCGGGCCCGGGACCCTCAGGCCTGCACCACGTGCAGCGTGGGTTCCTGGCGCGACATCGCCAGGGCGCCGCTGCGCACGATCTCCAGCAGTTCGCCCTGGGCGGCGAGCTCCCGGGCCAGTTCGGTGATTGCCGCCTCGCTGGAGGTCAGCTCCACGATCAGGTAGTCGCGCTCCTCGACCAGCAGCCGGCCCCCGGCCGCCAGCACCTGCTCCCGCATCTTCTCGCGCACCGCCGGCCGGACCCGCAGCTTCAGCAGGGCCAGCTCCCGCTCCAGGTGGTCCTCGCCGGTCATGTCGTCCACGGCCACCACGTCGATCAGCTTGTGGAGCTGGTTGACGATCTGCTGCACCACGGCGTCGGAACCCTGCGTAACGAGGGTCAGCCGCGACAGGGTGGGGTCGTCGGTCGCTGACACGGACAGCGATTCGATGTTGTAGCCGCGGCTGGAGAACAGCCCGGCGACCCGGGAGAGGGCCCCGGACTCGTTCTGCAGGAGAATTCCGATGATGTGACGCATAGTTGTCGCATGTTAACCTTTCCAACCCCATGAACGACACCGCCACCAAGGCCGATCCTCCGGCACACCCCCTCGCAGGCCAGGTCATGACCGGAGCGGCGATGGTGGTACAGGCCATCGCGGATGAAGGCACCACCGCCATCTTCGGATACAGCGGCGGCGCGGTGCTGCCCTGTTATGACGCGGTGTTCCTCTACAACGAGGCCCAGGTCAAGGCGGGCAAGCCGCAGCTGCCGCTGATCGTTCCCGCCAACGAGCAGGCCGCCGGCTTCATGGCGGCCGGCTACTCGCGATCCACCGGCCAGGTAGGCGTGGCCATGGTCACCTCCGGCCCCGGCGCCACCAACATGGTCACGCCGGTGCGCGACTGCATGGCCGACTCCATCCCCATGGTGGTGATCTGCGGCCAGGTGGCGCGCGCCGCCATCGGTTCCGACGCCTTCCAGGAGGCGCCGATCGCCGCCGTGATGGGCGCGGTGGCCAAGCACGTGTTCCTGGTGACCGAGCCCGAGAAGCTCGAGGGCACCATCCGCGCCGCCTTCGAGCTGGCGCGCACCGGCCGTCCCGGCCCGGTGGTGGTCGACATCCCG
>QGUX01000223.1 GCA_003242275.1 Pseudomonadota bacterium
CTGCTGGGCGAGGCGGACGTGCGGGCCGTGGCAACCTGGATACATGAGGAGCTGCGATGAACACCAAGCGAGTACTGGGCTGGGCCGCCGCGACGATCGCGGCACTGTGGGGCACCTCGGCGCAGGCGGGCTATGCCGATGACCGCGCCGAGATCGAGAACCTGTCGAACAAGTACATGGTGGCCGTCGACGCCGGCGACATCGAGACGGTGATGTCCACCTGGCACGAGGACGGCGTGCTGGAGTGGGTGTTCGGCGTGGAGCGTGGCAAGGAGGCCATCCGCAAGGCCATGTCCAACTTCGGCGGCGCCCGCCGCGTGGAGATCCCCGAGGGCGCGACCTCGCGGCCGCGCACTCGCCACCAGATCATCAACCACGTCATCGACGTGGATGGCGACACCGCGCGCACCACGGCCTACTGGTTTGCGCTGACCAACAACACGCCGCAGGGGGACGTGCAGCTCCTGTACATGGGCCACTACGAGGACGAGCTGGTGCGCGTGAACGGCAGGTGGCTGTTCAAGCACCGCAAGGTCTTCAACGAGTCGCGGGACAACCGCGCGCTGTTCTATCCGGGGCTGGGCGAGAAGGATCCGCGCACGCCGCCGGCGCAGTAGGGCCGGAGCCGGGCGTCCCGCGCTTCCGCCCGGGGCGATGCCTGCTCCGGGCGGGCCTGCGGACGGACGCGTTGCTGCGCGGGCTGTATGGATGTACAGTACCGCGCATGTCCCTGCGCGTGCCGCCCACCGGTTTCAGGGGCCGCGGGGCCCTGAGCAATCCCCCCAACCGCCACGACAGCCAGCGCGCCGAGGCCGTCGACGACGGCTGGTACCAGGAGGAACTGGCCGACAGCGTGGCCACCACCGTGCTGCCGGAGCCGGCGCGCTCGGTGATCACCTACAACGATTCGCCGGACATTCCCTTCGACCGTTCGATCAATCCCTACCGCGGCTGCGAGCACGGCTGCCCGTACTGCTTCGCACGGCCCAGCCACGCCTACCTCGGGCTCTCGCCCGGCCTCGATTTCGAGACCCGGCTGTTCTACAAGGCCGATGCGGCGAAGCTGCTGCGCCAGGAACTGGCGAAGAAGGCCTACACGCCGCAACCCATCATGTTCGGTGCCAACACCGATCCCTACCAGCCGCTGGAGCGCAGGCTGGGCATCACCCGCTCGCTGCTGGAGGTGCTGCTCGAGCATCGCCACCCGGCGTATGTGCTGACCAAGGCCTCGCTGATCCTGCGCGACGCGGACCTGCTGGCCGGGATGGCCGCCCGCAGGCTGGTGCGCGTGCATGTCACGCTGACCACCCGCGACCGCGAACTCAAGCGCCGCCTGGAGCCGCGCGCCGCCGCCCACCAGGCCAGGATCCAGGTGATCCGCGAGCTGTCCGCCCGCGGCGTGCCGGTGGGCGTGCTGGTCGCGCCGGTGATCCCGGCCGTCAACGACCACGAGATCGAGGCGCTGCTCGAGGATGCGGCCGAGGCCGGCGCCGACAGCGCCGGCTACGTGCTGCTGCGCCTGCCGCGGGAAGTGGCCGGGCTGTTCCGCGAATGGCTCGCGACCCACATGCCCGGGCGCGCCGCGCACGTGATGTCGCTGGTGCAGTCCGCAAGGGCAGGCCGCGACAACTCCTCGGCCTGGGGCGAGCGGATGAGGGGCAGCGGTCCCTGGGCGCAGTTGCTGCACGACCGCTTCCACCTGGCGAGGCGCCGCTGCGGACTGGGGACAGGCCGCGAGGCGGCACCGCTGGATGTCTCGCAGTTCCGCCCGCCGTCGCCGGGCGGGCAGATGGACCTGGGTCTGTAGCGGCAGCCCCGTCAGCCGGATCGCGACCGCGTCGCTCGCGCCGCAGGGGCCGCCGCGGGTCGCCGCCCGCGGATCGAGGGCAGGGCGCGGTGCTGTTCGCGCAGGCTGGAGGAGCGCACCACCAGTGTGGTGGGAATCACCACCGTGCTGGCCGGTTCATGGCGGATGGCGCGCAGCAGGTTCTCCACCAGCAGCCGGGCACCGGCGTGGCAGTCCTGGCGGATGGTGGTCAGCGGCGGCGTGGTGTAGGCCGAGATGGGGATGTCGTCGAAGCCCACGATGGCCACGTCGGCGGGCACCTTCAGGTCCCGCTCGGCCAGCGCGCGCATGGCACTGATGGCGAACACGTCCGAGCACGCCACCACGCCGTCGAATTCCACGCCGGCCGCGGCCAGCGAGGCGATGGCGTGGTAGGCCGCATCGCTGCCGAAGCGCACCGGCACTTCCAGCGCGGGCACGCGTTCGATGCCGGCTTCCGCCAGGGCGCGCTGGTAGCCCCTGAGGCGGGCGCCGACTTCCGGCGCCGCCGGGTCACCGAGGAACACCATGCGCCGGCAGCCCTGGGCCAACAGGTGCCGGGCGGCGGCATGGCCGCCTGCTTCGTTGTCCGAGCCCACGGTGACGTACTTCTGGTCCGGCAGGCGCGCGCCCCAGACCACCAGCGGGAAACCGGAGGTGGCCAGGCGGTTCAGCGATTCATGGTGCAGGCTCTGGCCGATCACGATCACGCCATCGGCCCGGCGGCCGCGCGCCAGGTCGGTGATCCAGGGGGCGGGATCATCCGGGACGCGGGTGAGCAGCATGTTGTAGCCGCTGGCGGAAAGCTCGTCGGCCACCGCGCCCAGGATTTCCATGAAGAAGGGATCGGAGAAACCCTGTCCCGCCGCATGCGCCAGCGGGATCGCCACGCCGATGGTGCGGGTCTGGCCGGTGCGCAGGCTGCTGCCGGCGGCATCGACGCGGTAGCCGAGCTGCTCGGCCACGTCCTGCACCCGCTGCCGGGTCTTCTCCGAGATCAGCGGGTTGCCGGCAAGCGCGCGCGACACGGTCGACAGGGAAACCCCCGCGCGCCGCGCGACCTCGGTCATCCTGCTGTGGGAGCGGCGCTTGCCTCGCATGCGCACGACTATAGCAGCGGGGCCGGGCGGTCCTGGCCCGCCACGCGCAGCAGCGCGAACTGCGGCCGGGCATGGGGCCCGCAGAACTGCAGTTCGTGCACCGCCGTGTGCAGGTCCACGCGCAGCCGGGCTGCGGATTCGCCGTTGCGCCAGCAGAGGTCGAGTACCGTCTCCTCCGACGGCAGCAGCTCGAAGCGGCCCTGGAAGGCCGGATGCGTGTTGCGCAGCCTGATCAGGTTGAACAGGTCCGCCACCACCGCCCGTGACTGCGCCGCCTCGATCTCCTCGCGGGTGTAGTAGTGGCGGTTGATGTCGCGGCCCACGCCGGTACGCTCCAGCAGCTCCATGTCGTTGTGCCCGGCCAGCAGGCCCGTGTAGTAGACCTGCGGAACGCCCGGCAGGAAGAACTGGATGGCGCGGCAGAGCAGGTAGCGCAGGTCCTCGCGCGCCAGCGCGTCGTAGAAGGTGCAGTTGACCTGGTAGAGGTCGAGGTTCGAGGCGGCCGCGCCGGTGGCGCGCAGGCTCTCGCCGCGGCTGTTGGCATGGATCCGCCGCACCAGCAGGTCGATGTCTTCCTCGGGCACCAGCCCGGGCAGGCCGGCCGGATCCCGGCTGTCGGCGCCGATGTCGATCACGCCGATGCCGTCGTGGGTGTCGAGCACGGTGAGTGCATTGGCGGGGCGGATGGTGATCCACGCCTTCAGGTACCGCGCGGTGCCGGCGAAGAAGCCGTGCAGCACCAGCGGCGGCAGCGCGAAGTCGTACACCCAGTCCACGTGGCGGGCGATCTCGACCTGCAGCCGGTAGTGCGAGTGGATCTCGACCAGCACCTCCAGGCCCAGCGCCTTCGCGCGGCCCGCGAAGTCGCGGATGAAGGCGAAGGTCTCCTCGATCATGAAGCAGCTGGTGCCGGCGCGCTTCACCGCGTAACCCACCGCGTCCAGCCGGATCAGCTTCACGCCGTTGGCGGCGAAGATGCCGAGGATCCTGTCCAGGTAGCGCCGGCCTTCCGGATGGGCCACGTCGATGTCGATCTGCTCGGGCGTGAAGGTGGTCCACAGGATGCGCCGCGTGCCGTCGGCCAGTGTCATCGGCGTGAAGGGCAGGCCGGGGCGCGGCCGGTAGATGGCCAGCAGGTCCTTCTCGGTGGCGCCGGCGGGGAACACGCTGTCGAGCGTCAGGAAAAGGCCGTCGTAGCGGCTCTTCGCACCGTGAGCGGAGTAGTCCAGGAACTGCGGCGAGCGGCTGGAGATGTGATTGACGATGATGTCGGCCATCACCTCCACTTCGCGCGACAGGGCGCGGACATCTTCCCAGTCCCCCAGCCGCTCATCCACCCGCGTGTGGTCGATGGGATCGAAGCCTGCGTCCGCACCATCGATGGGGTGGAAGAACGGCAGGATGTGCACGCCGCCGAACAGGCCGGCAAGAGGCCCGGACAGCAATGCCTTCAGGCCGCGCAGGTCGCCGCCGAGGCGGTCGGCGTAGCAGATCAGCTGGACCGCGTTGCGCATCAGGTTGCCCGCAAGTTTTCGATGCTGGTCATGGCGCGATCTCCCCCTTGCGGTCTGGCGGCAATGTAGCGAACGCCCAATCGTTTGCACAGGCAGCCTTGCCGCAGGCTCCGTCCGGGGAAAGGACCAGCGGATGGTGCAGCAGTGCTTGCAAACGTTTGCAACAGCGGACTATCTTCCATGGGAAGCCAACAACGCGCCTGCACTACGCCTACATCGGCAGCCAGTACACCAACCTGCTGTACTCGCCCGAGACCGACCGGCTGGCCTCGCGCGGTATCCTCTCGGCCCAGCTCACCTGGGAACAGGAGGGCTGGCGCGTGGAGGCATTCGGCACCAACCTCACCGACAAGACCTACGTGAGCGGCCAGTTCGGCAACAACGAGTTCTATGGTGCTCCGCGCGAGTACGGGTTGCGTGTGGCGAAGCAGTTCTGATCCGGGGGCAGGGTGGCGTCAGGTCGGGTAGCGAGGCTGGTCGGCGCCATCGAGGGCGGGGGCACGAAGTTCATCTGTGCCGTGGGCGACTCACGCGGCGCGGTGCTGGAACGCGTCGTCGTGCCCACCACCGATCCGGCCTCCACGCTGGGTGAGTGCCTGCGTTTCTTCGAGGCGGCCGCCACGCGGCACGGTCCGGTGCAGGCGCTGGGCATTGCCTGCTTCGGGCCGCTGCAGCTGCGGGTGGACGCCCGTGATTACGGACACCTGCTGGCCACGCCCAAGCCCGGATGGTCCGGCGCGGATGTGGTGGCTCCCTTCCGCGCCGGACTGCGCGTGCCGGTGGCGCTGGACACCGATGTGGCCGCGGCGGCGCGCGGGGAGCTGGCGCTGGGTGCCGGCAGGGGATCCGCCTCGCTGGCCTACGTCACGGTGGGGACCGGCATCGGCGGGGCGGTGACGCCCGTGGTGCCCGGCGTTCACGCGCTGCACGCGGAGATGGGACACCTGCCGGTGCGCCGGGATGCGCGCGACGCCGCCTTCGCCGGCACCTGTCCCTTCCACGGCGACTGCCTGGAGGGACTGGCCAGCGGACCGGCCATCCTGGCCCGCTGGGGCATGCCACTTTCGGC
Organism: Pseudomonadota bacterium; assembly: GCA_003242275.1. Next base: position 5,509 of record QGUX01000223.1, read on the forward strand.
GCTGCCGTCCGGCCACGAGGGGCGGGAGATCATCGGTGGCTACATCGGCCAGCTCGCCGCGGCCATCGCGCTGCTGCATTCGCCCGAAGTGCTGGTGGTAGGCGGCGGCGTGGTGTCCGATCCGCAATTGCTGCCGCAGGTCCGCGAAGCGGCACTGGCCTGCCTCGGCGGCTACCTGCCGTACCTGCGCGATCCACCGCGGATGAACC